>QYQL01000043.1 GCA_007280915.1 Verrucomicrobiaceae bacterium
CGAAAAGTTCCATGCCGCGCTCGTGGGCACCTCCCTCCTCCGCGATCCGCGCGGGCTCCGCGCCTGCCTGCGGGAATTCGAAGAAGCCATCTGATCCGCCGGCGGTCGGTCCGGAGGCCCGGCCCTACCTTTGGGCCACGGTAGGGCGCGACGTCCCGGCGCGCCGCGACATTTTAGTGCGTTTGGAATTACTTGTTGGCCTGCTTCAAGCTGGCGGAGAGACCGGCTTCCAATTCCCGCATTTTGGAATCAAAGGCGGATGCGGAGCGGCGGCGAAAGCATTTTTGGCAAATTCCGGAAACGGCCTTATGTTGAGTCATGGAAGCGCCGGTTCATCTCACCACAATCGCTTGGAGTTTTCTGATCTGCGGATTTTTCGGGATCTGCGTGGGGTCTTGCTATTTTTCCGCGCTCCCTCCAACTCGACCGTTCGAGCCGTGCTTCTCAGGGCGATTTTCTACTCGATCCCGATCGGGCTTGGACTGAATGCCGGGATGGAGAGCTTCATGGGCGAATCACGGCCCTTGGAATATGCGTTGTTCGTGCTGTCCGGGGCGCTTGGCACCACTCTCTTCGCAACCCTGTCGCTGACAGCCGGCCTGCCGGTGTTGCGTCGGTGGATCGGAATTTCCAAGGCAGACTGCACGATCAATGCCATGGGACAGATGCGGTTGAAAATGTAGTGGCCTGCCTCCCGGCTGCCCAAAGGCCCTAGAAAAACTCCTGCGGAGCCGGGCCCTATTCCCTCGGCAGCGGAGGAAGACCGGAAACGTGTTCGCCGGGCCAGATGTTGTTTTTCGCGAACCAGCCCTGCGTCATTTCCAGGGCGTAGGAAATCGTGGGGAACGTGCTGCGGATCGCCTTTTCGCTTTTCGGCTGCATGTCGTGGATTTCCAAAATCGTGCCGTCCGGACCGATATAGGCGATCGAAAGCGGAATCAGGGTGTTTTTCATCCAGAATCCGGCGGGTCCGGTCGAGGGCATCACGAAGAGCATCCCGGAGTCCGCCGGGAGGGATTCGCGGAACATCAACCCGGTCGTGCGCTCGGTGTCGTCGTCGGCAACTTCGGCGCGGACAGCCACCTTTCCGACACACAGGGCGGCTGTGGGAAGCTCCGGCTGCGCGGTGTCGATCGCAAGCAGCGGGGACAAAAAGCCGAAAAGCAGGGTCAAAACAAGGCGGTTGGTCATGGCTAAAAGAAATTTTATCGAATCTGTTGACAGGCGCGAGTGGGATTTTGCACCTTCGCCACCTACCCAGACCATGTATCCGTCTTTGCTCCGCGTCACAACTTTCGGAAAGAAAAAAATTTGTCATGCGAACCAGACGGTTTGCGCGGCGGTAGGGACGCCTTGATTCATGGCAAATTTTTTCCCAAAGTGGACGAACTGGATCCCGCTGAAGCTGGTGATCTGTCTGGCCGTGATCGGCGCGTTCCTTGTGGGCGGGATCTGGTATTACTTCACCCCGAAATACACGCGGGTTGGATTCATGCCGACTCAACCGGTTCCGTTTTCGCACGCTCTCCACGTCGAGCAGCTTGGGATGGACTGCCGGTATTGCCACAGCTTCGTCGAGGTCGCCTCGCACTCGAATGTTCCGTCCACCCAGACCTGCATGGCCTGCCACACGCAGATCCGCGCAACGAGCCCGAAGCTCGAGGCCGTGCGGGAGAGCTGGAAGACCGGGCGTCCGGTGAGCTGGGTGCGCATCCACAAGCTCCCGGATTATTCGTATTTCAACCACGCGGTGCATGTGAACCGCGGCGTGAGCTGCTTCAGCTGCCACGGCGCGGTCAACACGATGCAGACCGTCTGGCAGGACAAGCCGCAGAGCATGTCGTGGTGCCTCGACTGCCACCGCGCACCGGAGAATTTCCTGCGTCCGCCGGCCGAGGTCTTCAACATGAACTGGAAGCCGGCGGCGGGCGAAAACCAGCGTGAGATGGGTATGAAATTCAAAGAGGAGTGGGAAGTGAAACCGCCGGTCACCTGCGGAGGATGCCACCGATGAAACGGACCCCGAACCATCCCCCGCGCGAAGGGCAGCCGAATATCTGGCGCAGCCTCCGCGAGCTCGAAAACGACCCGGAATTTGCCAAGCACCTCGAACAGGAATTCCCGCGCGGGGCGGATGTTTACGAGGACAGCGGGCTTTCGAAGCGCGACTTTTTAAAATTGATGGGTGCCTCAATGGCTCTGGCCGGAGTCGGTCTCACCGGCTGCCGCCGGCCGGAGGCGCATCTTGTGCCGTTCACCAAGGGCGTCGAGTGGACGATCCCCGGGAAATTTCTTTATTACGCGACGTCGATGCCATGCCGCATGGGCGCGCTCCCGCTTATCGCAACGACCTCGGACGGCCGCCCAATCAAGCTGGAAGGCAACCCGCTCCATCCGTTCAGTACGGGCGGAACCGACGGATTCGCACAGGCGGCGATCCTGGATCTCTACGACCCGCACCGCTCGAAAATCATCACCGAGAACGGCCGGGCAACCGACGCGGCCGCATTTGATTCCTTCCTGAAAGAAGTGAGCCAGCGCGGTGGCAGGGGAGTTGCATTTCTCGTCGAAAAGAAAAACTCCCCGACCCGCGACCGCCTTCGCGTCGAGCTGGAACAGAATTTCCCGGGCCTGATCTGGGCGGAATACGAGCCGCTTGGCGACAGCGAGACAGAAGCCGCCAACGACGCCGCGTTTGGCAAGGGCATCCGCCTGCTTCCGAAGTTCGATCGCACGGATGTGATCCTCGCCCTCGACAGCGATTTTTTGAATCCGATCGAGACCGGACCCGGATACGCGACGGGCTTTTCTGCGCGGCGGAATCCGGACCAGAAGGGCGCCCCGATGAACCGTCTGTATGTGGTGGAAAACCACTACACTTTGACCGGCGGCATGGCCGACCACCGCCTGCGCTGCAAGGCCTCGGAAATCGAGGCCTTCGCGATTCAGCTCGCCAGGGTCATCGTTGCGAAAACGGGCGATGGCAACCTGGCCTCCATCCTCGGGGCATTTCCCGATCAGGCCGCCCACCTGGACGAGGCGTGGGTCACGGAATGCGCGAACGATCTTCTCGCAAATCCAGGCCGTTCCCTTGTTCTCTCCGGTCCGCAAACTCCCGCCCCTGTCCAGATCCTCGTCCACGCGATCAACGCCGCGCTCGGCAACCTCGGAACAACGCTGCTGGGCCTCGCCAGCGATGCTCCCGCAACCGCGGGAATCGATGGTCTCGCGAAAGCCATTTCCGCAGGTGCCGTCAAAACACTTTTCATCTTCGGAGGCAACCCGGCCTATAACGCGCCGGCCAATCTCGATTTCCCGGCCCTCCTGAAAAAAATTCCTGATGTCGTCCGACTCGGGCTCTTCGAGGACGAAACCTCGAAGCTCTCCCGTTGGCACGTGCCGGCCGCCCATTTCCTTGAAACCTGGGGTGATGCCTTCGCCTTCGATGGCACGCTCACCACCATCCAGCCGATGATCCTGCCGCTGTGGGGAGGGCTCTCCGAGTTGGATATCCTCTCCAAGCTTCTCGTCGGTGCCACGGTGGAGGGGCCCGAGTTGGTCCGGGCGACATTTGAAAAGCTCGCGCCGCAAAACCTCGTCAGCGAAGCGGGAAACATGGACCTCCTCTGGAACAGCTCCCTCCGAATCGGGTTCCTGCCCGGCTCCGGATTCCCGCAAGCCGCGCTCGATCTCGCCGTTTCCTCCGCTTCCGCCCTCGCCGCCAGGGCAAAGCCTGCAAAGGACGGACTGGAGCTCGTCTTCCTCCAAAGCTCGAGCGTCGATGACGGGCGCTACGCCAACAATTCCTGGCTCCTCGAGACGCCGGACTTTGTCACCAAGCTCACGTGGGACAATGCGGTTCTCGTCAGCCCGGCGACCGCGAAGAAGCTCGGCATCAAGGCGAACAATTTCGGGAAATTCGAGGAGATCGCGGAGAAACTCGGCAACGAGATCGACTACGATCTCGTCGCCGACATCGTGGAGATCAGCGACGGGAAAACGACGGTCGAGGCAGCAGCGATCGTCGCACCCGGCCATGCGGATGACTCGCTCTCGATCGCGCTCGGCTACGGACGCAAGGGCGTCTCCGCCTTGATGGACCACGTCGGCTTCGACGCGTATCCGCTCCGCTCGTCGGCATCCCCCCGCTTCACGCAGGGCGTGACTCTCAAGGTCACCGGAAAAACCTACCCGATGGCCCAGACGCAGGAGCACCGCTCGATGGAGGGCCGCGACCTCGTGCGAGAGGGAACAATCGAGCGCTATAAGGAAAATCCCGCATTCGCCCAAACGATGGGCATGGACGGCCACATCCCGCCGAACATCTCGCTCTATACCCACCCCTCCCTCACTTCAAAAGAACAGTGGGGAATGACAGTCGATCTCAACACCTGCACCGGCTGCAACGCCTGCGTGGTCGCCTGCCAGGCGGAAAACAACGTGCCGGTCGTCGGCAAGGAGCAGGTCCGCAAAAACCGCGACATGGCATGGATCCGCATCGACAGGTATTTCGCCGGGAATGAAGCCGGCGATCCCGAGATGCTCGCCCAGACGATCATGTGCCAGCACTGCGAGAACGCGCCCTGCGAAACCGTCTGCCCGGTCAACGCCACGGTCCACAGCGAGGACGGCCTCAACCTCATGGCCTACAACCGCTGCATCGGCACCCGCTATTGCGCGAACAACTGCCCGTGGAAGGTCCGCCGGTTCAATTATTTCGACTACAACCAGCGGCCGCTCGACCAGCTCTACTGGGGCCCGCTCGCCAAAAAGGGGATGGCCGACAGCCTCAAGATGGCGAAAAACCCGAACGTCACCGTCCGCATGCGCGGCGTCATGGAAAAATGCACGTTCTGCATCCAGCGGATCGAAGAGGCCAAGATCGGCCGGCTCGTCGAGGCGGGACCGACCGCCAAGAGCGACACGCCGGTCAGCACGTTCAAGGTCGCCTGCCAGCAGGCCTGCCCGAACGATTCGATTGTCTTCGGCGACATCGCCGACCCGGAGAGCCGCGTCGCGCGCCTCCGCAAGAGCGAGCGCGGATACACGATGTTCAAGTATATCAATTCCGCCCCGCGTGTCACCTACCTCACCCGAATCCGGAACCCGAATCCGAAAATGCCGGGCGCCGAAAAAGTCGGCATGGCCAACGGCGCACCCCACGGCGCACATGGAGCGCATGGCGGTGATACGACCCATGGGACCCACAACCCTACGGAGGCCCATGAACACTGATCAAATTCGGAATTCGGAATTCGGAGTTCGGAATGGCTTCCGCGGCGATGGAAATTCCGCATTCCACATTCCACATTCCGCATTTCTTCCAAGCCATGTCTGAAGCCACCGCCACGATTGAGGAAAAGGTCACCGACGAGGAGAAGGCGGTGGTCCGTCCGCCGCTCGTGCTCAACAAGCGCACGATGGGCTGGATCAGCAGCTACATCAGTTCGATCGTCGAGGACAAGACCCCGCGCTGGTGGTGGGTTTCGATGGGCGTGACCGTCCCGATGACGCTGATGTGTCTCTCAATGCTGGCCTACCTGATCTCCACCGGCGTCGGCGTCTGGGGAAACAACCATCCGGTCGGCTGGGCATGGGACATCACGAACTTCGTTTTCTGGATCGGCATCGGCCATGCGGGAACCCTGATCTCGGCGATCCTTTTCCTGACGCGCCAGAAGTGGCGGACTTCGATCAACCGTGCCGCCGAGGCCATGACGCTCTTCGCGGTCGTCTGCGCGGGCATCTACCCAGCCCTCCACGTCGGCCGCGTATGGATGGCGTGGTTTCTCGCCCCGGTGCCGAACGCGAACGGAATCTGGCAGAACTTCCGCAGCCCGCTCCTCTGGGACGTGTTCGCGGTCTCGACGTATTTCACCGTGTCCGTGCTGTTCTGGTATACCGGGCTCATCCCGGATCTGGCGACGATCCGCGACCGCTGCACGTCGAAGATCAAAAAATTCGTCTACGGCGTGATGGCGCTCGGCTGGCGCGGCGGCAACCGCCAGTGGAGGCACTACGAGAAGGCGTATCTCATCCTCGCCGGCCTCTCGACCCCGCTCGTGCTCTCGGTCCACTCGGTCGTGTCGTTCGACTTCGCGACATCGGTCATTCCCGGCTGGCACACGACGATCTTCCCTCCCTACTTCGTCGCCGGCGCGATCTTCGGCGGATTTGCCATGGTGCTCACGATCATGATCCCGGCCTGCGCGATCTACAAGCCGCTCCACGACCTCGTGACGATCAACCACGTCGACAAGATGTGCAAAATCATTTTGCTCACCGGTTCGATCGTCGGCTACGCCTACCTGATGGAGCTTTTCATCGCGTGGTATGGCGGCAACCCCTACGAGCGTGCGGCGTTCTGGTATCGAGCGT
This sequence comes from Verrucomicrobiaceae bacterium, assembly GCA_007280915.1. GTDB lineage: Bacteria > Verrucomicrobiota > Verrucomicrobiia > Chthoniobacterales > Terrimicrobiaceae > QYQL01. The sequence goes on from QYQL01000043.1 coordinate 6,379, forward strand.
TCGGCTCCTACTGGTGGGCCTACTGGGCAATGATGTTCTGCAACGTGGTCGCACCGCAGCTGTTCTGGTTCAAATTTTTCCGGACCCACCTCGTCTGGGTGTGGATCATCGTCCAGTTCCCGAACATGGGCATGTGGTTCGAGCGCTTCGTCATCATCGCGACGACGCTCTCCCGCGATTTCGCGCCGTCCGCGTGGGGGATGTTCCACCCGACCTGGGTCGACATCTGCACGTTCGTGGGGACGTTCGGCCTCTTCACGACGCTGTTCCTGATCTTCATCCGGTTCCTGCCGATGATCTGCATGTTTGAAGTCAAAGCGGTCCTGCCGGAGGCGGACCCTCACCACGGGGAGGCGCACCACTGATGAAGAACTCCGCAGGAAATCCCGAAGCACCTGTTTTCGGCGTCGCCGCTGAATTTCAGTGCGCCCGCGACCTCTACCATGCCGCCGAAAAAATCCGCGACGCCGGGTTCCGGCGCTGGGATGTTTTCTCCCCCTTCCCGATCCACGGGATGGACGAGGCAATGGGCATGAAGCGCTCGCTCCTCGGAAAAATCGTCTTCCTCGGCGGCCTCACCGGATTCCTCACCGCCGTAACGCTCGAGTTCGGCCCGACGTCGTTTCTCTACCCGCTGATCGTCGCGGGCAAGCCGACCAACCTCTTCACCGTGCCGGCGTTCTTCCCGATCATGTTCGAGCTCACGATTCTGATCTCCGCCTTCACCGCGGTCTTCGGGATGCTCATCATGAACGGCCTCCCCCGACTCAACCACGCGCTCTTCAACTGGGACCGCTTCAAAAAGGTCACCGAGGACAAGTTCTTCGTCGCGATCGAAGCCGGCGACCCGAAGTTCTCAGAGCGCTCCGTCCGGGATTTCCTCGAATCCCTCGGCGGCACAAACATCACCACGATCCATGGAGACTAGGGGCAATACTCTTCAGTTCAGGGAGAACAGGCGTCCCGCCTGTTTTTGCACTGATTTCCCCATCGGCGTCCGACTCCTCACACAGGCGGGACGCCTGTGCTCCCTGTTCACTACCACGGAGACTGAGCCATGCTGAAATACTTTTTCGCTCTCTTTGGTTTGCTGGTCGTGCTCGTGATTTCGATCGCAGGGTTCCGCGGCGCCAAGTCAACGCGCTCCCCGATTGAGATTTTCCCCGACATGGACCACCAGCCGAAGGTGAAGGCGCAGGTGGCGAGTAGTTTCTTCTCCGACGGCCGCGCCGCACGGGTGCCTGTGGCCGGAACCGTCCCGATGGGGTATGCTATCCCTCTCCACAAGCCGGTGGACGGCTCGCTGGGCGAGGCAACGGGGCCCTACAAGCAGATCTATTTTTCCTCCGGTCCGGTTTATTTCGACACGGGAAAAATCGGCGACCAGTGGGGAACCGGGATGCCGTTTGAAATTTCGCCCGAGTGGCTCTCCCGCGGCCGGGAACGCTTCACGATCAACTGCTCGCCCTGCCACGGGGCCACCGGAGCCGGCACGGGAATCGCCTCGAAATACGGCCTCGTCGCCATCGCGAACCTCCATCAGGACCGTATCCGCCAGATGGCGGACGGAGAAATTTTCAACACGATCACCAAGGGCAAAAACACGATGATGGGATACGGCGACCGCATCCAGGCCCAGGACCGCTGGGCGATCATCACCTACATCCGCGCCCTCCAGAAGTCCCAGGGCGGGGCCACGATCAACGATGTGCCGCCGGCCGAGCGGGCCGCGCTGGAGGCGCAGAAATAGACCATGAGCGAGCAGCAAACCACATTCGACTACAAGCACGTCGGGGGACGGTTCCTCGGCCTCGTCGCGGCCGCGCTCGCCGCCTTCGCCGCGATCTTTTTCGGCGCCGCCTCGAACCCCGACCAGTTCGCATTCTCCTACCTTTTCGCCTTCACCTTCTTCTTCACGATCTGCATGGGCGGGCTCTTCTGGATCCTCGTCCACCACGCCGTGGACGCCGAGTGGAGCGTGGTCGTGCGCCGGCAGATGGAAAACATCGCGAGCATGCTTCTCGTGATGGCCATCCTCTTCATCCCCCTGGTCTTCGTCGCCCCGAGGCTCTGGAAATGGATGTCCGTTCCCGCCGGGCAGGATATCCTTCTTGATGAAAAGTGGCCGTATCTGACGCCCTGGTTCTTCTGGCTCCGGGCGGCATTTTACTTCGCATTCTTCGTCATCGCCTCGACCTGGCTGCGCGCGAACTCGATCCTGCAGGACAAAGACGGCGCGCCCCGCTACACGGTTTTCAACCGGAAGATCACGTTTGCCAGCCTCCCGCTTTTTGCGGTCTGCCTGACCTTCTCGGCGATCGACTGGCTCATGGGCCTCGACTACCACTGGTTCTCGACCATGTGGGGGGTTTACATCTTTGCCGGAACGGCTCTCAGTTCGATGTGCGTGTTGGTTCTCCTGATCACCGCGCTGCGCGGGGCCGGGTATTTCGGGAATGTCATCTCGATGGAGCACTACCACACGATGGGCAAGCTCATGTTCGCGTTCACCGTCTTCTGGGCCTACATCGGATTCAGCCAATACATGCTCATCTGGTATGCGAACATCCCCGAGGAAACCGTCTACTTCCTGCGCCGCAACACCGAAAGCTGGCAGATCCTCAGCACCGCCCTCGTCGTCGGCCACTTCTTCGTCCCCTTCCTTCTCCTCCTTCCGAATCCCGGCAAGCGCAAGCCCGCCTATCTCTGCGGTATGGCGGTCTGGATCCTGCTGATGCACATGCTGGACATTTATGTCGTCGTGCTGCCGGCCCTGCACAAGGCCGGTGTGGTCGTAAGCTGGATGGATTTTGCCTGCCTCGCCGCCATCGGATGCACGCTGGCGGCCGTCTTCCTGAAACGCCTTGGCGACGCCCCGCTCTGGCCGCTCCGCGACCCGCGCCTGCCGCAATCCATCGCCCTCAAAAACTGATGTCCGCCGCAAACACAACCTCCCGCAAGCAGCCCGCGCTCTGGCCGTTCTTCCTGGCCAGCCTGATCATGATCCTGCTTTTCTGGGGAATCAATAAGTGGCTGATGGACGGCGGAGGAAATCCCGAGCCCGAGGAAGCCGCCCGTGCCGAAGTCCGAATCAAGAATCTGGCCGACCTCCGCGCCGAGAATGCCGCGAAGCTGGAAAAATACGCCTGGGTGGACCGCGCGAAAGGTTCCGTCCAGATCCCGGTCACGCAGGCCATGGAGCTCGTCCTTCCCGAACTCAATGCCTCGCAGCCGCGAGCCGCTTACCCTGTTGTCACCACGCCGGCGGCCCCGGCACCAGCCCCGGCTCAACCCGCGCCAGCGCAACCCGCTCCGACCCCGGCGCCTCCCGCACCATGACAGCCGGATTCCTGCTCCTCATCGGCGGCCTTGTTTTTCTGAGCGGCAGCGCCCTTTTCGCCTTTTACTGGTCGGTAAAGGACGGTCAACTCGACAACCTTGGCGAGGCCGCCAAAACGATCTTTGATGACGGCGAACCGATCGGCGCCGCCACCGACAAATTTCCTTCCCGCAAATGAAACCGCACAGCCTGATTTCCTCATTCAATCCGGCCAACGAGCCTGACACGCTGGCGTCCCACGAACGTGCGGAGATCGACGCATCGACCCGCCTGCCGGTCCTCCTGTTTTTCAGCTCGGCCATTTTCTGGCTTCTCATCGGCTCGCTGCTCGGCCTGATCTCCGCATGGAAGATGACCCACCCCTGGTTTCTCGACCAGATGGCGTGGCTCACATTCGGGAGGCTGCGCCCAGCCCACCTCAACGCAGTGATTTACGGATGGGCCTCTGCTGCCGGCATCGGGGTTGGGCTCTGGCTCATGGCGAGGCTCTGCCGCATCCCGCTGATCCACTCGAAGCTCCTGATCAGCGCGGCCATCTTCTGGAATCTCGGTGTTTTTGTCGGCGTCCTCGGCATCCTCGCCGGTGACAGCCGCTCGATCGAGTGGCTCGAATTCCCCGGCTACGCGACTCCGATCCTCTTCGTCGCATATGCCTTCATCGGAATCTGGGCGATCATCATGTTCCGCTTCCGGAAGCCCGGGCACGTTTATGTCTCCCAGTGGTATCTTTTTGCCGCATTCCTCTGGTTCCCGTGGCTGTATGCGACAGCGAACATCCTGCTCATCTGGCAGCCGATCCAAGGATCCGCGCAGGGGGCCGTAAACTGGTGGTTCGCTCACAACGTCCTCGGGCTCTGGTTCACCCCGATCGGCCTCGCGAGCGCCTACTACATGATCCCGAAGGTCATCGGCCGCCCGATCCACAGCTACTATCTGAGCATCCTCGGGTTCTGGTCGCTCGCCCTCTTCTACAGCTGGAATGGTATGCACCACCTGATCGGCGGGCCGTTCCCTGCCTGGATGATCAGCGCGAGCGTGGTGGCTTCGATCATGATGTTCATCCCGGTCGTCACCGTCGCCATCAACCACCACATGACGATGCGCGGGCATTTTGATGCGCTCAAATGGAGTCCGACGCTCCGGTTCACGGTCTTCGGCGCGATGACCTACACGGTCGTGAGCCTTCAGGGCAGCTCGATGGCGATCCCGTCGCTCAACACGCTCACCCACTTCACCGACTACACGATCGGCCACGCCCACCTCGGGCTCTATGGGTTCTTCTCGATGATGATGTTCGGCGCGATGTATTATATCGTCCCGCGCCTCACCGGATGGGAATGGCCGTCGGCAACGGCGATCCGCTGGCATTTCTGGCTCGTTGCATCCGGAATCATCCTCATGGTCGGCTCGCTCAGCCTGGGTGGTGTCCTTCAGGGGCTCGCTCTTTATGATCCGCAGGTTTCCTTCCGCAGTTCGCTCGACTATGCAACGCCGTTCCGCATGGTGCGCGGGATCTCCGGATTCCTGCTGCTGGCGGGCCATCTCGTCTTCGCCGGGCATTTCGCCGTGATGCTGCTGAAAATCGGGCGGCGCAGGGAAGGGCCTGCTCTTTTTGCGGAACCCTCAAAACCGGAGGCCGCCACCGTATGAACAAGCTTCCCCTGATTTTCCTGGGTGTCTTCCTGACATTCGCCTCCTCGTGGGTCGGACTCGTCGTCTACCCGTATTTCGCACTCGGCCGCATGCAGCCGCTTCCGGACGAGGACACCGGCGGCTTCTTTCCCCCGAGCAATCCGGGACTCGCGGTCGCAGGACAAAGGGTCTACGCCGCAAACGGCTGCGTGTATTGCCACAGCCAGCAGGTCCGCCGCGCGCCACTTTCCACCGACATCGAAAAAGGCCTCGGCCCGCGCCAGACGGTGGCCCGCGACTACCTCCGCGCCCAGCCGGTTTTCCTGGGGACCATGCGCACTGGTCCGGATCTCACGAACATCGGAGTCCGCCAGCCGGATGCCAACTGGCATCACAAGCATCTCTACGAGCCACAAACCGTGACCGATTGGTCGGTCATGCCGTCGTTCCGATACCTATACAGGATGCAGGAGATCCAGGGCCAGCCTTCCGCCAATGCGGTGAAGGGCCTGAGCGGCCCGCACGCGCCGCCTCCGGGCTTCGAGGTGGTCCCGACGGACGAGGCCAACGCCCTCGTCGCCTACCTTCTTTCGCTGAAACGAAACTACCCGCTCCCGGAGTCTCCGGAGCCGCCCGTGAAAAAATAATCCCGTGACGCCTCCCACACCGCCACCTGACGAAGGTTTCAAGGAAAACGAGCTTGCCAGCGAAATGAACATCGCCCGGGTCCACGGTTCGATTCTTCGCGAGCGGAAGGAACCGAAGGACGGCTACGAACCGGTTCCGCTCTGGCTCCTCACCCTGTTCTTCGCCATCGTCTTCTGGGCCGGTCTTTATCTCGCCTACTACAGCGGGGACTTCCGTGCGGACGTCTTCAATCCCACACGTGCCGCTGCAGCCGGTGCGGGTGCCGCTCAGGTGGCGGGCCCTGTGGATCCAAGAGTCACCGGCAAGCGCGTCTTCACGCAGAATTGCGTCATCTGCCACCAGGCGACCGGGCTCGGAGTCCCCGGACAATTTCCGCCTCTTGCCGGCAGCGAGTGGGTGCTCGGCGGCGACTGGCACGGCGAGAATCACCTCGTGAAAATCCTGCTCAAGGGATTGCAGGGCCCGGTCCAGGTCAAGGGCTCGACTTTCAACAACGCGATGCCTCCGTGGGCGCAGCTCACCGACGAACAAATCGCGGGCGTGCTGACCTATGTCCGTTCGGAGTGGGGAAATAACGCGCCGCCAATCACCGCGGATTTCGTGAAGAAGATCCGCGACGCCTCCACCGACCGGACGGAACCATGGTCGATGAAAGATCTGCAGGCGATCCCGGCTGAGAAAGTTCCTGCGGCACCAGCTCCTGCTGCGCCAACCGCTCCGGCGGCTTCTCCATCCACGGCGACACCCGCACCTGTTGCGCCAACAGCTCCGGCAGCTTCTCCATCCCCGGTGGCACCCGCCACCATACCGGCCCCTGCGGCACCCCCCTCCACTCCTTAATCATATGTCGAAGCAGGAAGAGCAGATACTGGTGGTCAAACGGGAGTTGTTTGACCGGATCGGAAGTTTTCAGGGGCTGTGCCGGGACGTGGATCGCTACCTGCCCGCATTCCTGTCCAAGGAAAACAATTTTTTTGTCTCACGGTCCTCTGCCGAGGAGGATCCTTCGCTGAAACAACTGATCCCCTACGCGGTGTTCCGGCACGGCGGAAAAATCCTCCACTATACCCGCGGCGCAAAGTCCGGGGAAAAGCGGCTGGTTGCCAAGGGATCGATCGGCATCGGCGGACACATCAACGACACCGACGAGAGCCTCTTTTCCTTCGATGAGACCGCCTATCATGGCGCGGTGCGCCGGGAAATTGCCGAGGAGTTGAGGCTGGGCGGCGCATTCACCGAACGCGCGGTGGCCCTGATCAACGACGATTCCACCGAGGTCGGCCGTGTCCACCTTGGCGTCGTCCACCTCGTCGATCTCGACAGCGCGGACGTGCGGGCGGGAGAGAAGGCAATCGCCGAACTCGGATTCGCCACGCGAGAGGATCTGCTCGCGCGCCGGGATTCCCTCGAAACCTGGTCGCAGATCGTCCTGGACGGGCTTCCTTCGCTCGAATAATCAAACGCTTTTTTCCGGCCGGAAAAACAGGGTGAACCCCGCAGCTGCTGCAATCGCTGCGTCGCGGACGATCGACAGGAGCATCGCATTTGCGGAGGGTGGCGTGTCCTCGCCGAAGCATCCGCAGCTGACTATGATGTCGTTCGCGAGCGCCCATCCGAGCACGCCGGCGAAGAGCAATGCCAGAAAAAGAATCAGCGCTGATCCCACACGGTTGACGCGGGGAAGCAGAATCAGAACGCCGGCGCCCACCTCCGTCCACGCGAGCGTCACCGCGAAGAGCCCGGTCCATGCCTCCGGAATGATTGTGAAAGGCACGAGCGCCAGGGCAAAGTCCTCGCTCGCACTGGCCTTGACGATGCCCGCATAAAGAAAAATCGCAGCGAGGACCATGCGCGTCGCGCGCCACGACCAGAGCAGAACCGGATTCCCGGATCTCATCCGAGCGCCTCCAGAATTCGAAGCGCATACCATGCGGCTCCGACGGCGAGGGTCATCATGTTGTCCTTGTCTCCGGACGGATTCTTCTCCAGCTTAAGCGCGACGACCATGAGTTTTATCAATTCGGTTTTCGAGAAGCTTCGGCGCCACCCCAAGCGCATCGTGTTTCCGGATGGAGACGATGCGCGAGTGCTGCGCGCCGCGCAATCGTTTTACGAAAGAGATCTCGGCGTTCCGGTGCTCCTCGGGAAGCGAGACGCCATCGAAAAGGTTGCCCTCGCCGAAAAGGTGAGCCTCGACCACGTCGCGATCGTCAACCCGGAGACCTCCTCCGACCTGCCGGCATTCTGCCAGCGGCTCGAGCGCCTCGACCGCTACCGCAACATGGGAATCAAGGACAGCCGGGCGGTCATGGTTAATCATAATTTTTTTGCGGCGATGATGGTCCAATACGGTCTGGCCGACGCGCTGGTCGGCGGCGTGACATCGTATGGCGGCGCGCTTCTCCGCCCGCTTCTCAGCCTCATCAAGCCGCTGCCGCATGCGGAAGTCGTCTCGGGCTGCACGGTTGTGGAACTCGAAAATAAATCGCTCGGTGACGACGGCGTGATGTTCTTTGCCGACACCGGCGTCGTCCCCGATCCCACGATGCAGCAGCTCGCCTCGATCGCCGTGCAGACCGGCCTCCTCGCGCGACAGGTCTTCGGCAAGCGGCCGCGCGTCGCCCTGCTCAGCTTTTCCACCAAGGGAAGCGCGAGGACGCCCTCGACCGAAAAGGTTGCGGGGGCCACGGAACTGGCCAGACAGATCGTGGCAAAGCTCGGTGCCGAAATCGCGGTGGACGGGGAAATCCAGGCGGATGCCGCGCTTGATCCGGTCATCGCCGAGAAAAAAATGGGTCCCAGCCTTGTCGGCGGATGCGCGAACGTCCTGGTTTTCCCCGACCTGAACAGCGGGAACATCGCGGTGAAACTGATCCATTACTGCGCGTCGGCCCGGACATACGGCCAGCTCATCCTCGGGCTCACAAGACCTGCGGCGGATCTTTCGCGCGGGGCGGACGTCGAGGAAATCGTCTGCATGGCAGCGCTCGCGGGACTCCAGGCGATCGAATACCGGAAACTCTATCCGGAGCAGGGTGACTAGTGAACACCGTCACCCCCCGTCTCTTCATCGCGGCCACTGAGCAGAACACCGGCAAAACGACCGTTTCGATCGGGCTCTATTCGACGCTGCGCGAACGCTTCAAGCGGATCGGCTTCATCAAGCCGGTCGGCCAGCGGTTCACCGAGGTCGATGGAAAGCGGATCGATGAGGACAGCGTCCTGATCCGGGACACGTTCGGCACCGAAATCCCGATCGAGGACATGAGCCCGATCGCGGTCGAGCCCGACTTCACCCGGCGCTATATCAACCACTCAAACCACGAACACCTCGTCCGCCGGATCCGGCACTCGTTCGACCGCACCTGCTGGGAAAAGGACTTCGCTATCATCGAGGGGACCGGCCACGCGGGTGTCGGATCGACATTCGACCTGTCAAATGCCGGTGTCGCCCGGCTGCTTGCGAGCAAGGTTCTGCTTGTGACACCCGGCGGAATCGGCCGGCCGATCGATGAGGCGGCTCTGAACAAGGCCCTCTTCGACCGCGAGGGCGTCGAGATTATCGGGGTGGTCATGAACAAGGTTCTCCCAGACAAGCTGGATGCTGTCGCGGATTTTGCGAGCCGGGGATTCGGGCGCATCGGACTCGAGCTTCTCGGGGTGATGCCGATGGAGGACATGCTGGCCGAGCCGACGCTGGAGCAGATCCGCGAACACATCCGTGGAAAATTCATCCACAATGAAGACCTCAGCCGGAGCAGGCCGAAGCAGGTCGCCATCGGCGCTGTGAGCTCGGCCAATCTTTTTCTCAGCCTGAGCAAGGACACCCTGCTGGTCGTGCCGGGCGATCGGGAGGACATCGTGCTTGCCGCGCTCTCCCGCTCGATGGAGCCCGATGGCGGGCCGCTGGCCGGACTCGTCCTCTCGGACGGCATGCGCCCGCACGAACGCCTGCTGGAAATGCTCGGGCAGACCAGGCTTCCCGTCATTCTCTCGCCGATGGACAGCTACACGATCGCGCAGCGGATCCACTCGATGACGGTCAAGACGCTGCCGGGAGACACGCAGAAAATCGACCGGATCCAGGACCTCGTCGCCCGTCACGTGGCGATCCCGAGAATTCTGGAAAAAATCGGTTGTGCGCCGGCATGAAATGGCTCCCTGTTGCCTGGCTGCTGGCGGCGGCGGTTTGCGCCGCCGAGCCGGATGTGCGGGACGGATCCGCCGCGGCTGCCGGGGCGCGACCGCTGGCGAATCTCTTCCAGAACTCCCCTTCGGATGAATTCCGGAAAGCGGTGGCACCACTCGCGGACCTGCGGGTCTATGAAGGGCTTCCCGATCCAAAAACCGAGAAGGCACTCTACGAAAAAGAAAGGCTGCGCGGGGATGTGACGTCTCTCGGCGGATGGAATTTCTACGACAAGCCGCTCAATCTGACAGAATCCGAAACTGCCTCATTGCGCGACCTCTTCCAGCCGGGAAACCCCTTTTCTCCGGGTGGGGGGGGAGACGCATGCGGAAAATTCCATCCGGACTACGCGCTCGTCTGGAAGTCCGGCGAATACCTTGCCCTCATCGGGCTGGGCTGCCAGGAAATCCATGCCGTCGGCCCGTCGATGACACTCCATCGCTACATCCCGCCCGACATCTATGCGAAATTCGAGCGGATCCTCGGAAAATATACCGTCAGCCGGCCGCAGCCCGGACCCTGAGGAGGCGACATTTTTCGGTTTGCGTCCGCCGGATAGCGGGTAAAGTGCCCTGCTCGCATGATTTCATCCACCGAAAAGCGCCTGCGCGAACTGCTGTCCGAACGCATCCTCATCCTCGACGGGGCGATGGGGACGATGGTGCAGAAATACAAACTCCAAGAGGCAGACTACCGCGGCGAGCGGTTTTCGGACTGGACCGGGCAGGATCTGAAGGGGAACAACGATCTTCTCGTGCTCTCGCGTCCGGATGTCATCCGGGAGATCCACGATGCCTACATCGCAGCCGGATCGGATATCATCGAGACAAACACGTTCAGTTCGACCGTCATCGCGCAGGCCGACTACGGGCTCGAACACCTTGTCCCGGAGATGAACCGCGAGGCCGCGCGGATCGCGCGTGAAGCGGCTGACGCCTGCACCGACCGGCATGTCTTTGTCGCCGGGGCGATCGGGCCGCTCAACCGGACGCTATCGCTTTCGCGGGACGTCAACGATCCCGGCAAGCGGGATGTCACGTTCGAGCAGGTGACCGCCGCCTATCTCGAGCAGGTGGAGAATTTGGTCACCGGGGGAGTGGACATCCTCCTGGTCGAAACGATCTTCGACACGCTCAATGCCAAGGCCGCGCTCTTCGCGATCTCGGAATTTTTTGAATCCCATCCGCGGCTCCCGGTGATGGTTTCCGGCACAATCACCGACCTCAGCGGTCGCACGCTCACCGGACAAACGGTCGAGGCATTCCTGAATTCGGTGTCCCATTTCCCACTGCTTTCGATCGGACTGAACTGCGCGCTCGGCCCGAAGGAAATGCGCCCGTATATCGAGGAGCTTTCCAACATTGCCCCATTCCATGTCAGCACGTATCCGAATGCCGGCCTGCCCGATCCCCTTTCGCCGACCGGATTTCCCGAGACGGCGGAGTCCCTCGCACCGCAGCTCCGCGAGTGGGCGGAGCAGGGGTGGCTGAACATCATCGGCGGATGCTGCGGCACGACGCCGCCACACATCCGGGCCATGGCGGAAACGGTCAAAGGCCTGCCTCCGCGAAAGATTCCCGCCCGCGAAACCACCCTCCGGCTCAGCGGCCTCGAACCGTTCACCGCACGCCCGGAAATCCCGTTCATCAATGTCGGCGAGCGCACGAACGTCACCGGCTCGCCGAAATTTGCAAAGCTCATCCTGGCCGACAACTACGACGAGGCGCTCGCGGTCGCCCGCCAGCAGGTCGAGGCCGGCGCACAGGTCATCGACATCAACATGGACGAGGGCATGCTCGACGGGGCCGCGGCCATGACCAGGTTTTTGAACCTCATCGCCAGCGAGCCGGACATCTCGCGCGTGCCGGTGATGATCGACTCCTCGAAGTGGGAGGTCATCGAGGCCGGGCTCCGCTGCGTCCAGGGCAAGTGCGTGGTCAACTCGATCAGCCTCAAGGAGGGCGAGGAGAAATTCAAAGCGCAGGCCCGGCTGGTCCGCCGCTACGGGGCCGCCACGATCGTCATGGCATTCGACGAGCGCGGGCAGGCGGACTCGCTGGAACGGAAAATCGAAATCTGCGGCCGCGCGTACAAAATTCTCGTCGAGGAGGTCGGGTTCCCGCCGGAGGATATCATCTTCGACCCGAACATCCTCACCATCGCAACCGGGATCGAGGAGCACAACGGATACGGGTTCGCATTCATCGAGGCCGCACGCTGGATCAAGACAAACCTCCCGCACGCGCGCGTCAGTGGCGGGATCAGCAATATTTCGTTTTCCTTCCGCGGCAACAACCCGGTCCGCGAAGCCATGCACTCGGTGTTCCTGTTCCACGCGATCCGTGCGGGGCTCGACATGGGGATCGTCAATGCGGGCATGCTCGGTGTTTACGAGGAGATCCCGAAGGAGCTTGTCGGCCTGATCGAAGACGTGCTTTTCAACCGTCGGCCGGATGCGACGGAACGGCTGGTGACATTTGCGGAAACGATCAAGTCGCAATCCAGCGGCAACACCGCTCCCGTGGCCGACCTTTCCTGGCGCGAGGGCCCGGTCGAGCAGCGCCTCAAACACGCGCTCATCAAGGGGATCGTCGATTTCGTGGATGTCGACACGGCCGAGGCTCTCGAAAAATACAAGCGCCCGCTGCTCGTCATCGAGGGCCCGCTCATGGATGGCATGAAGGTCGTCGGTGATCTCTTCGGTGCCGGAAAAATGTTTCTTCCGCAGGTCGTGAAAAGCGCCCGGGTGATGAAGAAGTCGGTCGCATGGCTCACTCCCCTCATGGAGGCCGAGCGCGCCGCGAACCCCGACGCCCGTGCGCAGGGTCGTGTGCTCATGGCAACCGTAAAGGGCGATGTCCATGACATCGGCAAAAACATCGTCGGCGTCGTGCTCGCCTGCAACAACTACGAGGTCATCGACCTCGGGGTCATGGTCCCGTGCGAAAAGATCCTCGCGGCCGCGCGTGAGAAGAGCTGCGACGTTATCGGACTCTCCGGGCTTATCACGCCGTCGCTCGATGAGATGATCCATGTCGCCCGGGAGATGCAGCGCGAAGGATTCACCACGCCTCTCATGATCGGAGGTGCCACCACCAGCCGCGCGCACACCGCCGTGAAGGTCACCCATCACTATGCACCCGGCGTTGTCCACGTCCTCGACGCCTCGCGCGCCGTCAATGTCGTCAGTGCCCTCCTCAGCCCGGAACAAAAACCGGAGTTCATGGAAAAGCTCGCCGCCGACTACGAACACCTCCGCGCCGAGCACGCCGGACGTCAGGCCGGACGCCCTCAGCTCACGCTCACCGAGGCCGCGGCCAACCGGCTCGTCGCCGACTGGTCGGACATCGCGCGCCCGTCCAAGCTGGGAATCATCCCGGCCGACGTCACGCTTGAGGAACTCGTCCCATATTTTGACTGGTCTCCATTCTTCCACGCATGGGAACTGCGCGGCCGGTTCCCGGCGATCCTAGACGACGAGGTTGTCGGCACCGAAGCGAAAAAACTTTACGACGATGCGCGCAGGCTCCTCGATGAGATTGTCGCCAAGCAACTTTTCCGCCCGCGCGGGGTCATGGGATTCTGGCGCGCCGCAGGCGACGGTGAAGACATCCGCCTGTTCTCAGAAGACGGCTCACCGCTTGAAACCCTCCACTGCCTGCGCCAGCAGCAGAAGAAGCCGGCGGGGCAGCCGAACCTCTCGCTTGCTGATTTCATCGCCCCCGAATCCTCCGGGCTCGAGGATTTCGTAGGAGCGTTTGCCGTCACAGCTGGGCAAGAGGTCCACGACGTCGCGGATCTCTACGAGAAGAACCACGACGACTATCTTTCGATCATGACCAAGGCGATCGGCGACCGATTCGCCGAGGCCTACGCCGAGTGCCTCCACAAGCGCGCGAGAGAGCTCTGGGGCTTTGGAAAAAATGAGGGACTGACTCCGGACGAGCTGATCCGCGAGAAATACCGCGGCATCCGCCCGGCGCCCGGATATCCCGCCCAGCCGGACCACACCGAGAAATGGACGCTCTGGAAACTCCTCGACGCCGAGCGCCATACAGGGATCACTCTCACCGAAAGCCTCGCCATGTTCCCGGCAAGCAGCGTCAGCGGACTCTTTTTCGCCCACCCGCAATCGAAATATTTTGCCGTCGGAAAAATCGAGCGCGACCAGGTCGAGAGCTACGCGGCCCGCAAAGGCATGCCATTCGAAGAAATCGAAAAATGGCTGCGCCCGTATCTCAATTACGACCCCGACATCGCCCTCACCCGCCCGTGACGGCAGGGAGCCAGGGGCTGATTCACCCCGGGGAGTGACCGCGCACTCAGCAAAGAGGCCGTCTTACTTCCGTTCCTGAAATCCCGGATGAGGGGGAGCACACTCCTCCGAGATCGCGCTCAGGCAGGGCTTGTGGAATTTCTTGCAGAAGCTGAAGTAGAGCTTGAAGTCCCAAAGCGTGGGAACGCGGCGGTGGATGCAGTTTTCGCAGGGAGGCTTGCTTTCGGGATGATTCATCACGCGTGGTTTTCCCTGTCTTTTCTCCCCAAGGCAAGATTCCCTTTCGAGAGATTACGCATCCTCCGGGTCCGGAGAATATTCCCTCAGCGCCTGCGCGCAGGACTCGGGGGATGACGGGTTGATATACATCCCGGTTCCGAGCTCAAAGCCCGCCCGCTTGTTCACCCGCGGCACGATGGCGACATACCAGTGGAAATGGGACGCGTCCGTTTCTTCCGGCCCAAGCGAGCGGATGACGAGGTTGAACGGGGGATTGTTCAACATCCCGTGGATTTTCGCGAGGACGACATGCAGGATCTCCGCAAGCCTGGCCGGCTGGAGGGCCCCTGAAAAACAGGGCAGGTGCGATTTTGGAAAAATCCAGAGGTGATAGGGAGACAGCGCGGCATGCGGGATGAATGCCACATACCCGGAATTCTCGGCGACAATCCGGCATCCCTGCACAAGCTCGTTTGCCAGGACCGAGCACGCCAGGCATTGACCGGTGCTCTCGAAGAAGCGACGGGAGCGCTCCAGCCGGTCCACCACCTGTCCGGGAACAACCGGAAGACCGACGATCTGGGAATGCGGATGCTGCTGGGATGCGCCCGCATCCGCTCCCTGATTTTTGAAAATGATGACATGGCGGACGCGGGGGTCCGAGTAAAACCCGAGGAACCTGTTCTGGAAGGCCTCCAGCACCCGCCGCAAGTGAGGGACCGGGTAGAGCGCCATGGTCGCGTTGTGATGCGGGCTCTCGACCAGCACCTCGTGCAGTCCCACACCGTTCACCCGCATCGCGCCAGCGGGCACGCAGCCCGGATCCACGACATCTCCGGTCGGTGAGAGCACGGAAAATTTGTTCACCACCGAACGCACCGACCAGCCTCCTTTCACGCCATCCACCCGGAACTGTTCCTCCGACATGGCTTCGTTTCCGGGGCAAAACGGACAGGCGGCAAGGAAGTTGGGGATTTCCGCCGGCGCGGCACGCAAAGCGGTGTTCGCGCCGCGCTTCGCCCGCTCCGGTGCAATGACCACCCACTCGCCGGTGATCGGGTTTTGGCGGATCTCAGACATGTCCGGCGGACCGCTGCAGGTTGGAGTCCATGCGATGAGTCTGGCAAAACCGGTGTGCACCACGCCATCCTTTTCCCTCAGGCCTGAACGCTTATCGCTTCCAAGTTAAACATTCGTATTGACGAATATTCGTTCATGCGAATATATTGCCCGCCATGTCGCTGGTCCGGATCTATGAATGCCTTTGTGATGAGACGCGCCTGCGGATCGTGCAGTTGCTGACGCGCGGACCGCTTTGCGTCTGCCATTTGCAGGCGGTGCTGGAGGTCCCGCAGGCCCGGGTTTCCCAGCATCTCGCCTATCTGCGCGATCGCGGGATGGTCGGATGCCGGAGGCGGGGGACCTGGATGATCTATTCCCTGCCGGAGAAGCCCGGCGCCGAACTGGCCAGCCACCTGGCCTGCCTGCAGGATTGCTCGGTCTCGGACAAGCGGTTCCGCGCGGATCTCCGGAAGCTGAAGGCGATCGGTTCCGACTGCGCGCCCGCCGGAGCAACCACATGAAGACGCCTCCATTCAAACTGCTATTCCTCTGCACCGGAAATTCAGCCCGAAGCATCCTTGCCGAGTATCTTGCCCGGTCGCTGGGAGGAGGTCGATTCGAGGTCTTCAGCGCAGGGTCCCTGCCCAAGCCGGCACCCCACCCGCTGGCCTTGAAAGTGCTGCAGGAACATTTTCAGCTGAAGACAGCCGGAGCCAGAAGCAAATCGTGGGAGGAATTCGAGGGCGTGAAATTCGATTTTGTGATCACCCTCTGCGACAGCGCGAAGGAAATCTGTCCGGTTTGGCCGGGCCAGCCGGTCATCGCCCACTGGGGATCGCCCGATCCCGCGGAGGCAGACGGGGAGGACGCGGAAAAGCTTTTCTGGAATGTGGCGCAACAGATCAAGCGCCGCATCGAGCTGTTCTATTCCCTGCCGTTTGAAAAGCTGGACGCCCTCCGCCTCGAACACGCCGTCCGCGACATCGGAAACCAAGAAATTATGAAAACCATTCAAGTCTATGACCCCCCGATGTGCTGCTCGTCCGGAGTATGCGGAACCGATGTGGATCCCGAGCTGGCTGCCTTTGCCGGATTTCTCGAAAAGCTCAGCGGGAAAGCCGAAGTCAGACGATACAATCTCGGCCAGCAGCCGCTGCCATTCGTCGAGAACCCGGTCGTCAAGGGCCTGCTCGACAGCGAAGGTGCGGATGCACTTCCGGTCGTCATCGTGGACGGTGCCGTGCTTTGCAAAGGCCGCTATCCGGATGCCGCCGAACAGGCGGTGCTCCTCGGCGCATGACATTCTCCGCCTACCTGCCCGAACCGGCGGACTGCACGCGGTATTTGTTTTTCACCGGAAAGGGAGGGGTTGGAAAAACATCGCTGTCCTGTGCGACCGCGTTGAGGCTGGCGGACCGTGGTCGCAGGGTTCTGCTCGTGAGCACGGATCCGGCCTCGAATCTCGAGGAGGTTCTGGGTGCCCGGATCGGAAGTGCTCCCACTGAAGTCGCGCCGGGGCTTTTTGCCATGAACATCAACCCGGAGGCGGCTGCTGCCGCCTACCGCGAGCGCGTGATCGGACCCGTGCGCGGGAGCCTTCCGGAATCGGTCATCCGGAACATGGAAGAGCAGCTCTCCGGGGCGTGCACGGTCGAGATCGCTGCGTTTGACGAGTTCTCCGGGCTGATCGCCTCGGGCAGCGGGGAATTCGATCATGTGGTTTTCGATACGGCGCCGACTGGCCACACGCTTCGCCTGATGGGGCTTGCGAAGGCGTGGGATCAATTCCTCGGGACGAACACCTCCGGCTCATCGTGCCTCGGTCCGCTCGCCGGCCTGGCCAAACAAAAAGCTGTTTATGAAGAGACGGTCCGCAGGCTTGCGGACCCACTGCTCACAACGATCGTGCTGGTCAGCAGGGCGGGAGTGGCCGCTTTAAAGGAAGCCGCGAGGACGGCGAGGGAGCTTTTCGAGCTGGGAGTCGGCCACCAGATGCTTGTTCTCAATGGTGTCCTTCGGTCCACGGACGATGACGAAACAGCCCGGGCGATCCGGAACCGTGAAGCCCGCGCCATTTCCTCCGCGCTTCCGGACTTTCTTCCGGTCACAGAAGTCCCGTTACGGGCGGATAACATCCTCGGGATCGGAAGCCTCCGCCAGTTGCTGTCAGGCGGGGGGGCTGCATGCGAAGCCCCCGCACATGGCATTCCGCCCGGGACAGACAATATCGGAGAGGTTATTGATGCGCTCTGCCGGGACGGTCGCGGAGTGATCATGACGATGGGAAAGGGCGGTGTTGGAAAAACCACGGTGGCCGCCGCCGTTGCGCTCGACCTTGCCGCGCGCGGATTCCGCGTCCATCTCTCAACCACGGATCCCGCCGCTCACATCACGGCCGCCCTCGCGGGCGATACGAAAGGTCTCAGCGTGGGGAGGATCGATCCGCTTGCGGAAACGGAAGCTTATCGTGCGGAAGTTCTCGTGCAGGCTGGAAAGGATTTAACCCCTGAAGCGAGGGCGTTGCTTGAGGAGGATTTGCGCTCACCGTGCACCGAGGAGATCGCGGTCTTCCGGGCGTTTGCGCGCGAGGTCGCACGCGGGGAGGATGGCTTTGTTGTTCTCGATACCGCGCCGACCGGCCACACGCTTCTTCTGCTCGACGCCAGCGAGTCGTTTCACCGGGAACATGAACGCCAGACCCGCGGCGGAACGTCGGACGAAATCGGACTGCTCCTACCGCGCTTGCGCGACCCCTCGTTCGTCAAAGTGTTAATCGTCACGCTTCCCGAGGCCACTCCCGTCCACGAGGCGGCCGCGCTCCAGGAGGACCTGCGCCGCGCGGGAATCGAGCCGTTTGCCTGGGTCATCAACCAGAGCCTGCAGGGCTGCGGGACGAAAAATGCCATGCTGCACCGCCGCGAAGCGGGCGAGGTCCGGTATATCACCGAAGTCGTGGAAAAGTTTTCCAAGCGCGCGGCTCTTCTGTGCTGGCAAGCCCGTGAACCGGCCGGGGCCGAGGCCCTTCAACAACTGTTGCTCTCAAAATCCCATGTCTGAATCCATCTCCAAACGAATGTCGTTTCTCGACCGCTACCTCACGGTCTGGATCTTTGCAGCCATGGGCGCGGGCATCCTCATCGGAAATTTCGTCATCCGGGATCCGGAGACGTTCTTCGCGCCGATGACCGTCGGGACGACGAACCTCCCGATCGCCATCGGCCTCATCCTCATGATGTATCCGCCGCTGGCAAAGGTCCGCTACAGCGAGATTCCCCGCGTCTTTGCGAACACAAAGATCCTCGGCCTTTCGCTTGTCCAGAACTGGCTGGTGGGTCCGGTATTGATGTTCGCCCTCGCGCTCATCTTTTTGCACAGCCGTCCGGAATACATGACCGGGCTGATCCTGGTCGGGATCGCGCGGTGCATTGCGATGGTGCTGGTCTGGAACGAACTCGCCCGGGGGAACAATGAATATGCAGCCGGGCTCGTCGCGCTGAACAGCGTGGCGCAGATCGTTTTTTACAGCTTCTACGCGTGGGTTTTCATCACCGTTCTGCCGCCGGTCTTCGGGCTGGCCGGCGCGATCGTCCCGATCGGGATCGGAGAAATCTTCCGGAGCGTGATGACGTATCTCGGGATTCCTTTCGCAGCGGGCATCCTCAGCCGGGTGGTGCTGGTTCCCTGGATGGGCATCGACTGGTATGAGAAGAAATTTCTGCCGCGGATCGCGCCGCTGACATTGATCGCGCTGCTCTTCACGATCGTGGCGATGTTCACTTTTCAGGGCGGAAAGATCGTCGCTCACCCGCTCGATGTATTTCAAATTGCGATCCCGCTGGTGATTTACTTCGTCGTCATGTTCTTCGTGAGCTTCTTCATGGGGAAGGCGCTCGGCGCCGACTACAGCCGGTCCACCACGCTGGCATTCACCGCGGCGGGGAATAATTTCGAGCTGGCCATCGCGGTGGCGATTGCGGTGTTCGGGATCGGCTCAGGTGCCGCCTTTGCGGCGGTCGTCGGTCCGCTGATCGAGGTGCCGGTCCTCATCGCGCTCGTCCATGTCGCCCTGTTCTTCCGGAAAAAATATTTTCCGGCAGCTGATCCGCTGTCCGCCGGCATCGCCTGTCCTGCCAAACTGGATTTATGAAACCAACCATCCTCATCCTCTGCACCGGGAATTCCTGCCGCAGCCACATGGCGGAGGGTATTCTCCGCGCCGCGGCCGGCGACCTGCTCGACGTCCAGAGCGCCGGATCCAAACCCGCCGGATACGTCCATCCGAAAGCGATCGAAGTCATGAAGGAAATCGGCATCGATCTCAGCGGCCACACGTCCAAGCACATGAACGGCTTTCTGGATCACAGGGTGGACATCGTGGTCACGGTCTGCGGGAATGCCGACCAGGCGTGCCCGATTTTTCCAGGGCAGGTGAAGCGCTACCACTGGGGTTTTGACGATCCGGCGCACGCGACCGGTTCGGAGGAGGATATCCTCGCCGCGTTCCGCAAAACCCGTGACGCGATCAAGCTCGTCTTCGAAGCTTACGCCGCCGGGCTCCGCGATGCGGAGATTACTCCATCGCCTTGATCAGCAGCGTGGCGTTGTGCCCGCCGAATCCGAATGAGTTGCTCAGGACTGTTTTGAGCTTCGCCTCGCGGGCGACATTCGGCACGCAGTCGAGGTCGCACTCGGGATCCGGATTCTCAAGATTGATTGTCGGAGGAACGACGCCGTGCTTCATCGCGAGGGCGCAGGCCGCCAGTTCGACTCCGCCGGCCGCGCCGAGCAGGTGGCCGGTCATCGACTTCGTGGCGCTGACCATCGTCTTCTTCGCGTAGTCGCCGAGAGCGAGCTTGATCGCCTTCGTCTCGCAGATGTCGCCGAGGCCGGTCGATGTCGCGTGGGCGTTGATGTAATCGATGTCCTCGGGGTTCACCCGGCCATGGCCCATGGCAATGGTCATCGCGCGCCCGGCTCCTTCGCCTTCCGGCATCGGAGCAGTCATGTGGTAGGCGTCCGCCGTGCAGCCGTAGCCGGCGATTTCGCAGTAAATCGGGGCGCCGCGGCGCTTGGCGTGCTCGTATTCTTCAAGCACCATGATTCCGGCGCCCTCGCTCATGATGAATCCATCGCGGTCACGGTCGAACGGACGGCAGGCTTTTTCCGGTTCATCATTGCGCAGGCTCACGGCCTTCATCGCCGAGAAGCCGCCGATCCCGAGCGGGGTGATCGTCGCCTCGCATCCGCCGGCAACAAAACCTTCCGCATCACCGAATTTGATGATCCGCCAAGCCTCGCCGAGCGAGTTGTTCGCGGTGGCGCAGGCGGTCACGATGCACATGTTCGGCCCGCGGAGGTCGTATTCCATCGAGACGATCCCGCTGGCCATGTTGGAAATCATCATGGCGATCGTGAACGGCGACACGCGCGAGGGGCCGCGCTCGAGGAGCCGCTTGCATTCCTCCTCCATGCTGTAGAGCCCGCCGATTCCGCTCCCGATCATGACGCCGAAACGGTTGCGGTCCACCTGGTCGAGGTTGATTCCGGAATCCGCAATCGCCATCTTGGCAGCCGCCATCGCGAATTGCGTAAAGCGGTCGGTGCGCTTCGCCGACTTGGGGTTCTTGAAATACTGGGCCGGCGAGAAGTTCTTGATCTCGCCAGCGATCTTGCAATCAAATTTTGTCGAATCGAAGGCCTCAAACCGGCTGATGCCGCTCCGTCCCTCGGTCAGGGACTGCCAGAATGTGGGGATGTCGTTTCCAATCGGGGTGACGACACCGATGCCGGTCAGGACTACTCTTCGCTCGCTCATGTGATGGATTTTCGCGTGTTTTCGGTTGCGGAACGTTCAACTAGGCGGGATGGCTGCTGGCTTGGCAATGAAATTTTTCCAGCAGAAGTGAAAAAGTCAGAATGTCCGGGGGGAGGTCCGCTCGTTCAGGCTTCCACATCTGGGGCATTTGGCGAGCGGTGAGGCGGATCGGTCTTCGAATTCCATGCAGCAAACCTCGCAGCGGAGGCGGTTCCGGACCGCGTGTTTCGCCCGGCTCCGGCGGATGCCCTCATACCCGACCCAGACAAAAAATATCCCGGCGAGGCAGACAAACAGACAGACAAAGACCAACCAGTGAAGCGGAATGGAAATCATTGGTCGCTAGGCGCG
The DNA here is from genome assembly GCA_007280915.1 of Verrucomicrobiaceae bacterium. Lineage (GTDB taxonomy): Bacteria > Verrucomicrobiota > Verrucomicrobiia > Chthoniobacterales > Terrimicrobiaceae > QYQL01. Next base: position 27,911 of record QYQL01000043.1, read on the forward strand.
GCGGCACCCCACTCGAAAGTCACAAACCCCCATTCCAAGTCTCCGGAACCGCCGGAAAACCCGAGCCCCCGCAAGGCGGCAGCCGCTTTTCTGTCGACTCCGTCGTTGCCGGAACTCTGCTGGGAAAATACATGCGCAACCGAACCATCCGGACGGACGGCTGCCAGAAAAACCGCCTTGCCTGGAACGAGTCCAGCCCCGGGATCCAAACCGGAATCTGGAGTGAGGCCCGGCACCCTGCTGGCAAGCGGCCCCGTGGCTGTGAGTCTGACGAATGGAGTGGCCGGTAGAATTTTGCGATGTGGGGCATCCCCCGCCATAACCGGCACCGGCTTGGCGAACGGCCTCTCAAGCTCCGGGTCCGATGTCACAGCCGGAAGGCCGTCCAGGACCGGCTTCGCCGTGTCATACTGCGGGGTATATTCCACGGGGGGGATTCCCTCGCTCAAAGGCAGGCCTCTTCCCGGTGCAAAAACAGCCGGATCTTCCGACTGCAAAAGTGCGGAGAGACGCGGCGACTCCGCAGAGCCCGGCGGCACAAAGATGACTTGTGCCGCATCTATGGGGGTGGACTGGGGGCGGGGGTATATGATGGAAAACAGGAAAAAAAGTCCCGCATGGAACGCGAGGGCGGCCACGATTGCTGCCGGGAGCAGGAGGTGGAGGTGGTGCCGGCCGGGCCAGTCGAAAATCAGCCCGTCTTTCATTGCTTGTCCTCGTTGGTGGCGAGAACCGTCGGGTATCCGAGTTCCAGAGCCACCGTCATCACCCTCGCCACAAGCTCGAACGGAGCATGGCGGTCGGCCTTGATGACAACCGTGCGTGTCCGGCCCTGCTGCGCGGAAAGTCTGCTCCGCAGCGCATCCAACGACACCTGACCGTTCTCGAAATAGACCGCCGCCAGCGGGGGCGCCGTCACGCTGACAACTTGCGGATCACGCTGGGGAGCCAGCAGGAAGGGAGAATCCGGAACCGTCACCGCCACCCCGGGCTGGAGCAGAAACGAGGTGCTCAGGACAATGAAAAATATCAGGACGAGCACCACGTCCAATGCAGGGGCAACAAAGATGAGGGCCGGGTGGGGGCCGGCAGTGCGGACGAGTTTCACGCGGCGGAAGCCGGATCATCCGGCCCGTGCAGGATTTCGATGGTTTCGATGGCCGCGCGCTCGATGTCGTGGAGCACCGCGTTGACCCTCGCCGACAAATAGCTGTGTGCGACAAACGCCGGAATCGCCACGGTGAGCGCCGCGGCCGAAGTCAGCAGGGCCTCGTAAACACCCCCCGCGATTTCCGCCGCTGTGGCATAACCTCCATGCGCGGAAATCTGCTGGAAGGCGCTCAACAGTCCGAGAATCGTGCCCAGCAGACCGATCAGCGGGGTGGCATACGCGATGGTTCCGAGCAGGGCGAGGTTGCGCTCCAGCCGTGGAACCTCGAGCTGTCCCGCCTCCTGGGCGATGTCCCGCAGCTCCGAGCGCGGCGCGCCGTGCTTGAGGATCACCGCGTGCAGGACACGCGGCACCGGACCCGAGGTCCCGGCACATTCCTGCAGCGCCTCGGCATAATTTTTCCTCCTCAGAAGATTCGCCAGCCCGCGGAGGAAATCCCCGGTGTGGATCGATGCCCGGTGAAGCGAGAGCACGCGCTCGAAAAAGACCCCCAGCGCGGTCACGCTGCAGAGCAGGATCAGCCAGACAAGCGGGCCGCCTTTTTGCACAAGTTCCAACATGGTCGCAGCCTCATATCACCGACAGAACCGGAGTGCGAGTCCGGATTTTCACCGGATGTCTCTCCGGGCGCGATCAAAAGTGGGTGCGGTTGGGTTGCGCAGGGAGCACAGGCGTCCCGCCTGTGTGTGGCTCTGGCTTCGCTGCGATGTTCTGTCTCCTCACAGGCGGGACGCCTGTGCTCCCTGGTTCACCCACTTTTGATCACACCCTGTCTCTCCAGGGTCCTACTCGGCCGCGCTTGTGGGAACCGCCATCCTGTGCCATGCTGCCTGTTTCAAAGGCCTTCTTCTGAATCACCCGGAAAATATTCCCTTGCGGACTGCCCGGCGCGGCATCGTCTCGACGGAGGCGATGGTCGCCGTTGGTGCGTGCTTTTTGCTCATCGCCCTTGTGGTGACAACGATGCACGACAAGAAGCCGAGATTCCGTCTGGATCCGACGGAAACCTCACCGAGCCCGACGCCATCCGCCACGGCAACTCCCTTCCCCCAGTCAACGCCCGGCGACATCCAGGCCCTCTTCGTGCAGGGGCGGGCGGAGAGCCCGCTGATGGTCTCGCCCACAACCACGAACACCGATTTTGCCCAGCCTCCGGTGTATCGGGAAATCCACGAAGCCGAGCTGGGAAGGATCTACGCAGCCGCTCCGCAGAAAAACCGGCGGGCACTCACCAAGGTGGCCGCGCTCGGAGGCTTCCACAGCCCGGAAGCCATGGCGGCCGCGTTCGGCTACACGTCGGTCGATACGATGCTTGCGAACTGGGACCAAACGATCGAAACGGGCCCGCAGTTCCAGCCGAATACGTTCGGCACGAATGCCCGGCCGGTCTACCCGTCCGAATCTCAGCTCTTGCTGGAATCCGGGCCTGTGGAAGAGTCTCCGCGACCATGAGGTTTTTGATTCCAGCTATTCTCGCTCTTTCATTGATGCTGCGCGCAGAGACCGAGCAAGCGATTCAGTCGTACCCCGGATGTCGTTTGATTCCCGTGGATTGGGCAGATGGGGACAGCTTCCGGGTCCGGTTTCCGGATGGACGTGAAGAGACGGTGAGGATCTATGGGGCGGATTGTGTCGAATGGCATGTCAACGACGAGAACGACGCGCGACGCCTGCGCGCACAGAGGCGGTATTTCGGAATCGCCGGAGATGCGCCTGAAGCCTCCATCTCGGAAGCAAAGAAATTCGGGGCCTCGGCGGCCGCCCGCACTGGCGTATTGCTTATGGAGCCTTTCACCGTCCATACCACCTTCGCGGACGGACGGGGAGATTCTCGTTTCCATCGGATTTATGCGTTTGTCACCACGTCTGCCGGGGATGATCTGGCGTCGGTTCTCGTCAAGGAGGGCCTCGCCCGCGCGTATGGAGTTGCCCACAAGATGCCCGACGGAACTGCAGCCCAGGAATACCGGCAACATCTTCAGGACCTTGAGCTCACGGCTGCCTCATCGAGGCTCGGGATCTGGTCGAAGACCGACTGGGCCCGCCTCCCCGAGGACCGGCATGCCGAGCGTTTGGAGGAAGAAGAAATTGCGTCTGCTCTCACGAAGAACCCCCCGCCGTCAGGGGTGGATCCCAACACCGCCTCGCGCGATGAACTCATGCTCCTGCCCGGTATCGGCGAGGTTCTGGCAAACCGCATCATCGAAGGGCGCGAGGGAGGAGCCTATTCCTCGCCACAGGATCTCCTCAGGGTCCAGAGACTCAGCCCCCAAACAATTGATGCCATTGCCCCGGCTCTTCGCTTTACAAAATCCGCCTCAGGCAGCGGGGAGGCTCCGCGGCCATGATCGAGCGCTTGGAAAGACATCTCTCCCGCTTCGCCATTCCGGGGCTGATCCGTTATGTCGTCGCGCTCAACGCCCTGGTTTTTCTGCTGGTCCACCTGAACCCGGACTACGCGCAGGTCCTCGCCCTCGATCGCGGGGAGATCCTGCACGGGGAGATCTGGCGGCTCGTGAGCTGGATTTTTCTTCCCGACACGCAGAGTCTTTTCTGGATCATCTTCTACCTGCTCTTCACGTGGTGGCTCGGCGATCTGCTCGAGCAGAGCTGGGGGGCCTTCCGGCTCAACTCCTACTATTTTCTGGGCATGGCACTCTGCATCGCCTCAGCACTCATCTTCGGGGCGTCCGGTGGAAACCTGTTTCTGAACCTCTCGCTCTTTCTCGCCGTGGCGACGCTGGCCCCCGATCTCGAGATTCTCCTCTTTTTCATCCTGCCGGTAAAAATCAAGTGGGTCGCGCTCTTCAGCCTGATCTTTCCGGCAGGCGTGCTGCTGTTCGGTCCGCTCGCCGCGAAGATGGTGGTCGTGATGTGCCTCGGAAACTATCTCCTCTTTTTTGCGCCGGCGTATTTTCGCGGGGCGCTGGCGGGACAGAAGACGCGTGTCCGCAGGTCGCGTTTCGAGGCCGCCAAACTCCCTGCCTCCGAACCCCTCCATCGCTGCGCGGCGTGCGGCGCCACCGACCACTCCCATCCGGACGCGGAATTCCGGGTCACTGCCAATGGAACGGAATACTGCACCTCCCACCTCCCCGGCCGGACAACCGACTCGACAGGCGCGCCGGCGGGCGGGTAGGTTTTTTTTATGACGAGCATGACCGGTCACGGACGCGGCGAATCGCGCGGGAAGGCGTGGAGCGCCGTGGTCGAATGCTTTTCGGTGAACCGGAAGTCGGCCGAGGTGGTTTTCCACGCCGAACGCAGCGCGGCGTGGCTGGAGCCGGTCGTGCGCGAGCGGGTGCTGGCATCGGTGGCGCGCGGCCGCGTGCAGGTGAACCTCACATTGACTCATGCTTCGGGCTCCCATGCGGGGATCCTTGATGTCGCGCGCGCGCGGACGTTTGTCCTCGAGGCGCGCGCGCTGGCGAAAAGCCTGCGGATTCCCGGCGAGATCACGATTTCGGATGTGCTGGAGGCCCCGGGAGTCGTCCGGTCGGCGGAGCCTTCCGGCGAAGGGGTCAAGGAAACCGTGCTCGCCGCGCTGGATCGCGCGATCGACGGCATGGTCTCGACACGGCGGCGTGAGGGGCTCGCACTGCGGAAGGTTTTGGAAAAGGCAGTGACGAAACTCGGGGGCACCGCAAAAAAGATTTCGCCGCTCGCAAAGCGAGTGACGCTGCAGCAGCGCGAGGTTCTCCTGAAGCGGATCGCCCGCTCGGGAGTGGACATCCCCGCTGATGATCCGAGGCTGCTCACCGAGGTCGCGCTGCTGGCCGAGCGCGGCGACATCACCGAGGAGCTTCACCGCGCGGAAAGCCACATCGGGCAGTTCCGTGAAAAGCTCGCCGGCGGCGGAACGGTCGGCCGCACGCTCGAGTTTCTCGCGCAGGAACTCGGCCGCGAATTTAACACGATCGGATCCAAATCCTCCGACACCGCGCTCGCGCGGCTCGTCATCGAAGCCAAGGCGGAGCTCGACCGCATCCGTGAACAACTCGCCAACATTGAATAACTTCACACGCTCCGGAATCCTCTTCGTCCTCTCCGCTCCATCGGGCGCCGGCAAGACGACGCTCACGACCGCGCTGCGGCAGAAGCCGGATTTTGTCTATGCGGTCTCCTGCACAACGCGCGCACCGCGCGCAGGCGAAGTTCACGGCGAGGATTATTTTTTTCTCGGCCGCGACGAATTTCTCGCCCGCATCGCAGCCGGTGAATTTCTCGAACACGCGGAGGTTCACGGGCAGCATTACGGCACTCTGAAATCCACCGTCGTGGACAACCTCTCCAAAGGTGTCGACGTGCTCATCGACATCGACACCGCCGGCGCGGCGGATATCCGGAACTGCGGCGACCCGTTCATCCTCTCCGCCCTTGCCGACGTCTTCATCATGCCGCCCGGGCTCGACGAACTCGCAAAGCGCCTCCGCAGGCGCGGGACCGAGAACGAGGAGCAGATCGCCACACGACTGCGCAACGCGGCCTCCGAGATGAAGCACTGGCGCAGCTACCGCTACACGCTCATCAGCGGATCGATGGAGGAGGACATCGAAAAATTCCGCGCCGTCATGCGCGCGGAGCGCTACCTCACCCGCAGGCTCGATATTCCCGGACTATGAAAACCATCCTCCTCGGAGTCACCGGATCCATCGCCGCCTACAAGGCCGCCGACCTCACCAGCAGGCTGACCAAGGCCGGATGCGACGTGCATGTCGTAATGACAGCGCACGCAGCGGAGTTCGTCACGCCGCTCACATTCCAGACGCTTTCGCGAAACACGGTCACCACCGGCATCTTTGACGAAAAGGAATCCTGGCATCCCGGACACATCGCGCTCGCCGACCGCGCGAACCTTCTTCTTGTCGCGCCCGCCACGGCGAACGTCATCGCGAAGCTGGCGCACGGCATCGCAGACGACGCGCTCACCTCAATCGCCCTCGCCACGCAAGCGCCGCTCCTCATCGCTCCCGCGATGAACGGAAAGATGTGGCAGCATCCCGCGACGCAGGAAAACGTCGCGGCGCTCAAAGCCCGCGGAGCGGAATTCATCGGACCGGAAGAGGGACTCCTCGCCTGCGGATACGAGGGCCTCGGAAGGTTGTGGGATGTCGGCGGCATCTCGGATCGCGCGCTCGCATTCATCGGCATTTCCGAAAAATAATCCGCGCAGCGTGCGTGGAATAAAAAATTCGCAAATTATTTTGCTCCATTTTCCGGAGAAAAAATTTCATCCCGCTCCCCCGCTTTCCCGCATCCCGCCTTGCTGGATCGACAGGCAAATATTTTCGCGCTGAAAAACCTTCCAAAAAAAATCAAGGACAAATGTGAAAATTTGTTGACGTATGTCAGCAAGAGACTTATTCACAGTGGCAGTGAGTTATTCACAACATGTTCACAAACCATTTCCCGCTGTTGCGGATAGAAAGGGGGGATATTAAATGCCAGTAAAGAAAAAAGCAGTGAAGAAGGCACCCGCCAAAAAGAAAGCCCCGGCTAAGAAAGCCGCCGCGAAGAAGGCGCCCGCCAAGAAAGCCGTCGCCAAGAAGGCGGTTAAGAAGAAAAAATAACCCGCGATCCGTCATCTGACGGATAGCAAAATCAAATTGGGAGAAGCTCCAACCAGCTTCTCCCAATTTTTTTGTGCTCAAAATCCGGCGGAACGGGATGGCCCATCGTTCGCCACTCGATTTTGAGACCAACTCTTTGAAATAGCAGAACTGTTACGGGGAATATTGTAGCCGCCCCGCTTTGACTCGCAGGCTCGCCCGTTCGGGCTGTCCTTCGGACAGTCTTTCTCCCTGCGGTCGATTGTCGGGGCGCACGGCGTCAAAGCGCCGTGACCACAACTGAGTTCAGTTATCTACAATATTTGGTTTGAGACGGTCAGAGAGTGAACGCTTTCGGCGGGCCGAGAATTTCGCGGAGGACGACGGCTTGGCGGACGCCGTCGCGGGAACGGAGGGCCTGCGCGAGGGAGGTATGGGCAACAGGCGGGGCGGGGGGTGCGAAAGCGGCTGCGGAAATTTGGCC
>QYQL01000159.1 GCA_007280915.1 Verrucomicrobiaceae bacterium
AATTCGAATTCGACCCCGCCGCCACCCGCGCGCCCCCCGCCGAACCCGCCGCCGGGTTGCGGCCATCCAGGGGGCGGTCCCCCGGCCTGCTGCCATCCGGCCCCGAACTCGTCGTATTTCTTCCGCTTTTCGGGATCACCGAGAACTTCGTAAGCCTCGTTGATCTCCTTGAATTTCTCCTCGGCCTCCTTTTTGTTCTTCGCGGTATCCGGGTGGAATTTACGGGCGAGCTTGCGGAAGGCACTCTTGATTTCGTCTGCCGCGGCGGTTTTGGGAACCCCGAGCGTTTGGTAATAATCGCGGTATTGCGCGGACATGGTATTTTTTGCTTAGCCCATTCTGCCAAAATTGTTCAATCTGTCCAACTCATGCTCGACATCCGACTTCTCCGCGAAAATCCCGACTCCGTCAAAGCCCGTCTCGCGACGCGCGGTCCCGGCTACGAATCCGCCGTGGATGCGGTTCTGGCGCTCGACGTCGAACGCCGTTCTGCCGAAACCAACCTGCAGGGGCTGCAAGCTGAGCGCAACCGGCTCAGCAAAGAAATTGGAAAGCTGCGCGCCGCCAAGCAGGACAGTTCGGCGCTGGAAGCCGAGGTCAAGGCCCGTTCGGCCGAGATGCAGGTGTTGACGGAAAAATCCGAAAAGCTCGCTGCTGACCAGCACGGGCTTTTGCTAAATATTCCGAATCTTCCCCAGCCCGGCGTGCCGGTCGGCGCGGATGCATCCGCGAATCCGGTCATCCGCGTGTGGGGGGAAAAGCCCGCCGTTGCCAGCCCTCGCGACCATGTCGCCATTGCGGAATCTCTCGGTCTCATCGACCCCGACCGCGCGGTGAAGATCAGCGGGAGCGGGTTCGCCTGCTACACCGGCGCGGGGGCGAGACTCGAGCGCGCGCTGCTCAATTTTCTGCTCGACCTCCACACCCGGGAGCATGGTTACACCGAAGTGAGCCCTCCGTTCCTGATCCGCCGCGAGTGCATGGTCGGGACCGGACAGCTTCCGAAATTCGAGGACGACATGTATGGAGTCGATGGCGGCGGGCTTTTTCTTGCCCCTACTGCAGAGGTGCCGGTCACGAATCTGCACCGGGAGGAAATACTGCAGCCCGCCCAGCTTCCGATCAAATACGCCGCCTACACGCCGTGCTTCCGCCGCGAGGCGGGATCCGCAGGGCGCGAGACGCGCGGGCTGATCCGCATGCACCAGTTCGACAAGGTTGAACTCGTCAAAATCTGCCTTCCGGAAAATTCCGATGCCGAACTGGAATCGCTGACGGCCGATGCCGAGCGCGTCCTGCAGTTGCTCGGTCTGCACTACCGGACGATCGTCCTCTGCACCGGAGACATGGGTTTCGGCTCCGCAAAGACGTATGACATCGAGGTCTGGGCACCCGGACAAAATGCCTACTTGGAAGTTTCGAGCTGCTCGAATTTCGAGGACTACCAGGCACGCCGGATGAACCTCCGTTTCAAGGGCGACAAGAACCGCTTCTGCCACACGCTCAACGGCTCGGGCACGGCGCTTGCCCGGCTCTACGTCGCGCTGCTGGAATCCGGACTGCAGCCGGACGGGTCGGTGGTTCTGCCCCCTGCGCTCCATCCCTATTTCGGTGCCGAAGTCATCAAAAAGTGACCCTGTCCGGGCTGCGGTGACCCGGTCGATGGAAGGGGTGTCCCTCCGCCGTCCGCTTTTGGTCGGCGTCTCCGGCGGGCGTGACTCGATGGCGCTGCTCCATGCGCTGCGGGCACTGGGGTTTGAAAAGCTGATCGTCTGCCACCTCGACCACGGTCTGCGCGGACGCGCGTCGCGCGCGGATGCGGAGTTTGTCCGGCGTTCCGCGTCGGGCTGCGGGTTTGAAAGCGCGCGGGCGCGGACGGATGAATTCGCGAAGCGCCACCGGATCTCGACGGAGGCGGCCGCCCGGGAACTTCGATACGCGTTTTTCCGGGAGTGCGCGAGGCGCCACCGCTGCCGCAGGCTCCTCCTGGCCCACCATGCCGATGACCAGGTCGAGACGTGTCTTTTCCAGTTCCTGCGCGGTTCTGGAGCCGCAGGGCTGGCCGGCATGAAGCCTGTCAGCCTGCGCGGCGGGATGACGATCATCCGTCCGCTGCTGGCCGTCGGTCGCGAGGAGATTGACCGCTACATTGCAGAGAACGCGATCCGCTACCGCGAAGATGGATCGAATACCTCAACCGTCCACACCCGGAACCGGATCCGCCATGTCGTGATTCCTGCAATCCGTGATGCATTCGGGCCAAGCTTCCGCGATGCGGTCCTCCGTGCGTCGGAAATTTTGCGCATGGAGGACGAGTGGATGGAAAGCCAGGTCCCGGAGACGGGAGCCAGACTTTCGTGCAGGGAACTCCGTCAAATGCCGGATGCGCTCCGTCACCGCGCGGTGATCCGATGGCTGAGAAAGTCCGGTGTTCCCGAGCCGGGCTTTGCGGAGACCCGGCGGGTGCTTTCCCTGTTGGATCCCGCGAGTGGTCCGGCCAAAGTCAGCCTCCCCGGAAATCTTCACGCGCGGCGGCGCGCCGGGGAAATCTTTCTTGGCAACGACAAAAAATAAAACCGCCGCCGGAGTTTCCTCGCGGCGGCGGTTGCTATATCTGCCCCTTTTCAGGAACGAATCAGAATGTCAGGCCCGTGTAGAAGCCAAGGATTGTGGCGTTTTTTACGGCACCCGTTCCAGCCGGTTTGATCTCATACTGGATGAACGGCTGGAGGAACGCCCACTGGTTGATCTGGATGCGGTAGCCACCTTCGAGGAAGATCGTGTAGTTCGGCTGGTTGACCTTTCCGGTGTTTTGAAGGTTTTCGATGTTGTAATAACTGTAGCTGCCGTAGGCCACCGAGAACATCGTCTGGTCCTGGTCACGGTGCGGGATGAGCCCGGTATAGACGAGGCCGGTCTGGAAATAGAACGGGAAAAGGTTGTTATACTTCGGGGCGAGGGTCACGAGGTTGAACATGCTCAGGCCCTGTTCCGAAAGTTTCGGTTTCTCAGGAGCAACAGGAGACTTGAAGTCCTTGCCCGTGGCCACGCTCTTACCATCCGACGGCCCTTTCGCCAGCGGGGCGGGTTCCTCAGAGGGTTCGCGGAAGAGCATCTGGTCAGCCTGCAAATACATCCCATATTGGCCGAGCGAGCGGGTTCCGAGAAACGAGTTTTTCCATCCGCCATAGTAGTATCCGCCGACCACGTATTTGCCCGGAAGTTTGGAGGCGCCGATCTTCGGGGTGACGCCGGTTTCGGCCATGGCCATGAGTCCGTTCTGGCTCGGGTCCGGTCCGTAGCCCTGATAGGCCAGGCCGTGGTTGCCGCTGGCGGTCGCCTGCGGGTAGGCCATGAAGAGACCGCCCTTGAGGTAATACCACTCGACCGGCTTCACCTTGAGCGTGCCGCCCCATGTGGAGAAGCTCGACGAGAACGGGATGTTTCCGCCCACGCCCTTCGCGCTGTTCACCGCATTGTTGAGGAACAGCTTCGAGAGCGGCTGGTCGATAAATTCCGTCTGAGGGCGAAGCCAACCGCCGCGCAGGACAACCATGTCCTTCACCGGAAGCAAATCGCCGGTTCCGATTTCCATGCCAAACTGGAGGACGCGGAACTGCGTGCCGGAATACCAGTTCGTCGGATTGAACATGCTGTTGCTCTGGACGAACGTGCCGGCATCGGCGGCTATCTGGGAGTCCCGGTAGCGGAATAACCCGAAACCCTTCACGCCGTTGAGCGCGTCCACACCGAGCAGCTTTCCGAAATTCTGCTCGGCACCGAATTCGATTCCCTGATCCCAAATCCCGCGCGCTCCGTTCTGGCTGTCCACGACACCGAAAAATGCGCCGTAATACTTGCCGTTGAATGTCAGGCCTCTGTCGGCGAGCGAATCGCGGACACCGAACCAGTTTCCGGTCATGTATTTTCCGTTCCACCAGTCGGCGAGCGGGGTTGATGACGGCTGGACAGGTTCTGTCGACGCTGTTCCGGCAAATGCCGGAACCGAGAGGAGAGAGGCGGCGAGCAGGACCTTTGCGAGGCCGGCCGCACGCCCGATCAGGGTATTGTTTTTTGTGTTCATGGATAAGGCGGATGCCTTTCTATCAGCTCCGGAAAATCTGGAAAGTGCGAAAAAGAAACATTTTCGTGACACAATCAGAGCGTTTTGTCCCGCGCCTCTCCAAGCGTGGTGAAGACCATCGCCCAGAATGCCTGAATGAGCACAGCCACCGGGATTTGTAAAAGAGGCGGCATCGAATACACGAGCGCCACTCCGGGAATCCAGATGATCCATCCGGAGACCTGGACCGGGAAAATGCGGTCCATATAGAAGCCGGGCCGGAAAATCTTCCGCCATGCGGTGGAGTGGAAGCGCTCGTCGCGCCAGATGAACCAGGCGATCGTGAGCGGGTTCGAAATGAGCGGACTGAACAGGAGCTGATCCACGAGAACCTTCGGGAGAATTGTCATCAGCCCGGTCCCCGAACCAAACCAACCAGTTTGGCAGCGATAGAAAAAATCCACAATGATTCCTAGGCATCCCCATGCGGGCGCGGCGGTGACAAACAGCCACAGGTTCCTCCGGGTCGGCCGGCCGCCCTGGAAAAAGGCAATCCGCAGGATCTCTGGCAGGAGCGCGGCTGCGGTGGCATACGAGACGAAGGCGAAGAGGTATCCAGTTTCCTGCCGGACACGCGCGACCTCCGCCAAAAATATCCGCGTCCCCTCATGCGCCACATAGGCGGACAGGAAGACGACCATCAGGCACTGGAGCAGGATGCCCGGGAGGAGATTGGCCCGGGCGGCGGCCGCTGCGGACTGAAGTGCTCGACGCAGAATTGTCATCCGGCGCACATAACCCCCGGTCAGGGAAACATGCAAAGACAATCCGGCCGGCAATTGACTTTGCTCCGGTCCATCGCGACAATTCGGCCCGGAAACCCTTTCACGCGGTCTGATTCCCATGAGCAAATCCACCGTCGGCTCCTATCTCGCCACCCGCATCCTCCAGTCCGGGGCCCGTGATTTTTTCTCGGTTCCCGGGGATTTCAACCTCGTGCTTCTCGACGAATTTCTGAAGCAGCCGGGTTTGCGGATGATCGGATGCTGCAACGAGCTGAATGCCGGGTATGCGGCTGACGGCCATGCGCGCGCGACCGGCGGGCTTTCGGTCGTGGTGGTTACCTACATGGTCGGCGGGCTGAGCGTGATCAACGCGGCGGCGGGCGCGTATTCCGACGACCTTCCCCTCCTGGTGGTTTCCGGCGGTCCGAATACAAATGACGCTCCGGCGAACCACCTCCTGCATCACACGCTGGCCGAGCACAACTTTTATCAGGCCGAGAAATGTTTTGAGCCGGTGGTCGGGGCCACCTTCAACATCCGGCATGTCGGGGATGCCCCCCGGATGATCGATGCCGCGGTCACGGCCTGCCTCGCAAAACGGAAGCCGGTCTATCTTGAGATCGCCTGCAACCTTGCCGGGGCAGAGGTCCCGGCTCCGGCTCCGTTGACTCTTCCCCCTTCCGCCGGATCTCCCGATCCGGTGGCTCTTGCTGCCGCAGTGGAGGCCGCCGCCTCACGCATTAACAAGGCTGTGAAGCCGGTCCTTGTCGGCGGGGTCAAACTCCGTTCCGCCGGTGCCTGCGGAGGGTTTCTCAAGCTGGCGGATGCCCTCGGCTGCGCGGTTGCGGTGATGCCCGATGCCAAGGGGCTCGTTCCCGAGGATCACCCCGCTTTCATCGGAACGTATTGGGGGGATGTCGGCAGCCCGAATTGCGCGGAGATCGTCGAATCCAGCGACTGCCAGATTTTCGCCGGGCCGGTTTTCAATGACTACACGACCACCGGCTGGACGACGTTGACTCCTCCCGGAAAACTGGTGCATGCCGGGCCGGATTTCCTCCGCTTGGAGGGATTTGAATTTTCCGGCCTCTGTCTGGCAGGGTTTCTTGAGGCGCTTGCCGGGAAAGTGAAGCGGAACGACGCCTCGCTCGTCAGCTACCGGCGCCAGCACGACGAGCCCGCTCCCGCAGTGGCTTCCGCGGAAAGCGCGCCTCTTTCCATCAAGGAACTCCGCCGTCAGATCCAGGGCATTCTCACCCCGGAATCCGATCTGGTCATTGAAACCGGGGACTCGTGGTTCAACGGACAGAAGCTCCGCCTTCCAGCCGGGGCGCGGTATTTTTTCCAGATGCAATACGGCTCGATCGGATGGGCCACCGGGGCCACGCTGGGGGTTTCCCTCGCCTCTGGCGACCATCGCCGGACGATTTCCCTCATCGGCGATGGATCCTTTCAGCTCACGGCGCAGGAGGTGTCCACCATGATCCGCCACGGTGCCGATCCGGTGATCTTCCTTCTCAACAACCGCGGCTATACCATCGAGGTCGAGATCCACGATGGCCCCTACAACAACATCAAGAACTGGGACTACGCGGGACTGATGGAGGTGTTCAACGCCGGCGAGGGCAACGGCCTTGGGCTCCGGGCCCGGACCGCCGGAGAGCTTGCGGACGCCATCGGTAAGGCGCTTTCCCACCGCGGCGCTGTCCTCATCGAATGCGCTCTCGACCGGGACGATTGCACTCCGGAACTCCTGGAATGGGGAAGCCGCGTGGCTGCTGCAAATTCCAGGCGGTGAGCCGGAGGATGTTACGAGAGTCCCTTGACCGCCCATCCATCGCGATACTCCCGCCTGAGAAAGCGGTTTGCCGCGTCCAAGCTGAAGGCCATTTTGGGCGCATTCCATTCGAGGGTCGAGTTGGGAAACCGTGAGGCGATTCCGCCGAGCAGGATGGTTTCGGTGAGCGGTCCGCCATGCGCGAATCCGGCGGTGGTCTTCCCTTCTCCCCGACAGGCCGAGACGAATTGGGCGTAGTGGTCGGTTCCTCCGACATCGGGCAGGGCAAAGCCGCGGAATTTTGCGCGGGGATAGAGCGATGCCCACCCGACATGAGGCAGGACCAGCACTCCCTCGGTGCCGACAAATATCGATCCGGCATCCGGGAGGAGATTGCCTTCCAGAAGCGCCGCGATGGCTGCGGGCGGTTTGGATGTGCCGTCATACCATGTGACGGGCAGGGTTTTCGCCGCGGTTCGTTCCGTTCCAGCGAACTGGAAGAGGACTTTGCCGTCGGGCGCCCAGTTCCATGCATTCGGCGGAAGGCCCCCGGAGCGCACGGAGCGCGGCGGGGTCAGATCCAGAGCGGAGAACACGGGATCGAAGAGGTGGCATCCCATGTCGCCCAGCGTTCCGGTGCCGAAGTCGAGGCGCTTGCGCCATGCGGCCGGGTGGTAGTAGCCGTTGCCGATGAACGGTCTCTCCGCGCAGACACCGAGCCAGAGATCCCAGTCGAATCCGTCCGGAACGGGACTGCTTGTATCGGGCCTCGGTGAGGGATCCCCCCAGGATTTTGGACACCAGGAATGGACTTCACTGACCTTCCCGATGACTCCGTCGCGAAGGGCCTGCACGGCGGAGCGGTATTGGGCCGTCGAGTGGATCTGGATGCCCGTCTGGGTGACGACGTTTTTCTCGCGGGCGATTTCCGTCATCCGGCGGACCTCGTGGACATCATGGGCGAGCGGCTTTTGCCCGTAAACGTGCTTCCCGAGCTGCATGGCGCTCGCGGCGATGGGGGCGTGCATGTGGTCGGGCGTGGAGACGTTCACCGAATCGATGTGCTTTTCCTTGTCAAGGAGCTCCCTCCAGTCCTGGTAGATCCGCGCGTTCGGAAACCGCCGGCGCGCATCGTCGGTGCGCCTGAGATCCACGTCGCAGACCGCCACGATTTCGACGCCGCTGCAGTTCCCGAGTGCCTTCATGTCCGACCATGCCATGCCGCCCGCGCCGAAGGATGCGTGGGCGAGGCGGCTGTTCGGGGAGGAGGCCATCAGACCCCGCGTGACAAACGGCGCTGCGAGGGCCGCCGCGCCCAGAGTTTTCAGAAACGAGCGCCGCGAGCGGAGCCGGTTCATAGGCAAAACAGGGCGTGGAAGGCTGAAACCAGGAGGGTTTGATTGTCGGGAGAATGGTCCATGGATTTCCAGTTTGGTGGGGAAGCTAACACATTGAGGAGAATCTTCCCCCTGTTTTGCTGCCCCTCTATTCTTTGAAAGTCACAGCGTAGATATTCGCGCTGCGCAGGAAAAGCCGGAGGTGGATTTTTTGCCCGGCCAATTCCCGGGCTGATTTACCGTCCCAGTGCAATGGCAGGTCAATCCGATCCGCGTTCCGGATCATGCATTTTTCCGCTTCAAATCCCGGCACGATCTTCTCCCCTTCATCCAATACCGCGGCCATAACATAGGATTGCTGTGTCGCAAACGGTCGCTCCGGGGACGGCACGGCTGCGTTGAGAAGTAAATCCGCCGGCGGCATCACGAACGGCTTCGTGGAGAACTCGGCATTAGCGCGTGCGCCCGCGAAACTGATGCGATCCTGTTTCATTCCAAGGAGCCGGTTCCCGTAGTGGAACAGAATCATGCCATCAATCACCATCGGGTTGTGGGTGATGCGGGTGATTTCTGTTCCGCTCGCGTTGACATCCCGTCCGGATCTTTGCCAGTCAAGTCCGGTGCGGCCGACCCACCATTCCGTGTCCAGCTGGGGGCCGTGTTTGCCGGCGGTTTGCGGGCTGGCGGCATAATTCAGCACCATCATGTAGCTGCGATCCAGATACCAGAATGCATTGCCGCTGTAGAATTCCAGGTCCGGCGGATCGTTGTCGTCGGGGACCGTCAGAAATTTGTCCGGCAGGGGTTTCCAGCAGCCTCCGCGGTTCCACACATCTTCCATGGAGTCAGGCGGCTCCCACTCGAGTCCATCCGGGCTTGTTCGTATCGCAAGCACCCTGCGGCACTTTCCTCCGTGATCCGGGATATGTTTGACGCCGGAAACGGGCTGGAGACTCTTCGAGACGCAGACGAGCCGGTGGAGAGCCGGACTCCAGAAGAGACTGATGGCATCGCCGTCGTAAAACAATGGGCTCTTCGCGTGCTCCCTCCAGTTCCGGCCATCGGGGCTGAAGAAGGCGGTGTAACGGAAGCCGGAATTATCCATTTTCAATTTCAGCAGAATGAATTCGCCGGTGTCCGGGTTGTATGTCATGGCATGATTGAATGTCCATGGCCCCGGCTCGGATTCGAACACCGTCTCGACGTTCTCAAATGTCACCCCGTCGCGGGTTGTGGCATGAACGAGTTGCCAGATGTTCTGCTCCTTGACCTGATCATTGCTCGGTGGGCCTTTCTTGAAGATCTGGCCATACACATCCCATGCTCCGTCTTTCCGTGGCAGGCAGAAGCTCAGTTCAAATCCCGGATTCTCACAGGAGCGGATTGTTTCCAGTGCGGTGGTGCCGAAATGGATCTTTCCCCACGGATTCGCGAGGTCGCTCTCCTCGGAAAAGAGCAGCTTCAATCCAGGGCTCTCCGCTTGTGTTGGAGTTGCCGGCGAGTCTGGCGCTGCATGAGCCTGCCGGCTTGCCGGAATGAAGACGGCGATCAGAATGATCAGGACGAACGGTGGGCTCACGGTATTGAAACCTTTTGGAGGATGTGGGAGAGAATGCCTAACTCACCGGCTTGATCGAAATATTACGGAACATCACCGGGTCGTTGTGGCCGCAGAAGCCAAAGTGGCCGGTGGTGAGGTCCTTTCCGGTGTGCACCTTGTTGGCCAGGAACTCCGTGACCTTGCTGAGATCCGCATCCAGGATTTCGGTGCCGTTGAGCTCCACTTTGATGGTCGGTCCGTTGACCGTGACCTCCTCATAATTCCATTCGCCCGTGGGGTGCAGGAAGCCGCGTTTGGCGGCCACCATCCCGTAGGCCGAGCCGTGCATCTGCCGGGGATCCAGCTTGGCATAGTTGGGATGTTCGGAGTCGAGAACCTGGCACTCGCACATGCCGTCGTAGGCGGGGTTGCCCTTGCCGGGAAAACGGATCGCGAGCCCGTTGTTGCCGCCGGGAGGCAGCTTGAACTCCAGGCGCACGACGAAGTTGCCGAATTCCTCGTTGGTGTAAATCGCGCCGCCCTTGCCGGCCTTGCACATCACGGCACCATCCTTCACCTCGTAATTGTCCACCGGGCCCGCCCAGCCGGTGAAATCCTTCCCGTTGAAGACCGGCTTGAAGCCGTCGGGATCTCTGCCTCGGAGGAGCTTGTTCGCTTCATCGCTACCGATCTCACGGAGAAAAACATTGCGCCAGCGGATCTCGCCGCCGTGCGTCTGAAGCTGGACAGGGCCTTTCGGCGGCACGGGCTGCGTTGCGTCAAAATGATTTTTGAGCACAGCGCCGTCCACCGTCTGTTGACCGTTCAGCCAGACCCAGACCCGCGATCCGACCATGACGATGCGGAGGTGGTTCCACTCGCCGAACGGCTTGTCCGCCTTCACCAGAGGATCTTTTCCGGGTGTGCCGGGTGCGTTGTTCCAAAGCCCGCCGGATCCCTTGTCCGCCCCGAGTTTGAATTTTGCCTTTTCGGTCGGGTCCCAGATCTGCACCTGCGGGCACCCGCGCAGATAGACCCCGCTGTCAGCGAGGGCCACCGTCTTGTAATCCAGCACCAACTCGAAATCGCCGAAAAATTTGTCGGTGGTGAGGAACAAGCCCTTGCCGTCGTTGACCAGTTCGCCGTCCTTCACCGACCAATGCTGGCGGATGTCCTCGAGGCTCGCGTCGTGCTTTTTCTGGAAATCTTCAGGAGGCAGAGCCATGTATTTTGCCGGATTCTCCGTGGAAGCGCCCCACCAGCTCGAGAGGTCGGTGCCGTTGAACAGGGCTGTGAATCCCGCAGGGGGCTGGTCGGCGGCTTGGGCGGTCAGCAAAGCGGCGAGGAGCAAAGCGGGGAGAGGGAAGTGCTTCATATAATGGTTGGGGAACAAGTGCTCTATAGCCGAGTCTGACATGCGGGGTAAGGGAAAAATCGCCTCCCGTCCGGCCCAGCCCGCTGAAAAAATTATACAAATGCTGTCATGCTTGGAATGATGAGCTTTGCGTGGGCTGCGCGTTTATGGATCTTGAATCGTGAGGCGCGAATGCAGCATTCACATGAAAAATACTGGAGCAAAATGCAATTCCGGCTTTTCCTGCGGCGCTCCGCCGCGACCGGCTGCCCGGACATCTATGGAAAAATCTTGGCGAATGCCGTCAAATATTTTTATTGATCTCGGAGAGGAATCATCTATGTCGGGCATACGCGCGATGCCCCAACGCCAACCAGCCCTCCCGTTTTTTCGCAACTTCTGTCCCAGCCAGATGTTGGAAGCATTATTCGATGCCGTCCCGGACGCCCATTTTTTCATGAAAGACCGCGAGTCGCGTTTTCAGGCGGCGAACCGGAGCTTTGTCCGCTTGATGGGGGTTTCCGGCACCGAGGATCTGCTCGGCCGGACGGATCGCGACTTCAGCGCGGATTTTCTTGCGGATGCCTTCATGGCCGACGACCGCAGGGTCATGGATACCGGCGATCCGGTCCTGAACCAGGTCGAACTTGTTCCGACCGGGGATTCCCTCGACTGGCTCACGACGACGAAGGTGCCGCTCTACGACGCGAACCGGAAGGTGGTCGGGCTGGCCGGGGTCATGCGGTTGACGAAAGACAGCGATGCGCTTTATCTCAACCATCCCGAGATGCACCGGATCGTGGATTTCATCCGGGCGAACTATCGCCGGAGGATCCTCGCGGCGGATCTGGCACGGGTGGCGGAGATTTCGGTGAGCTCGGTCGAGCGGCTCTTCCGCAAGACATTCGGCATGCCGCCGAACCGGTATCTCAAGTGGACGAGGCTGAACGCGGCCTGCCAGGCGCTGCGGGATACCGACCATCCTCTCGGGCAGATCGCCGGGGAATGCGGGTTCGGCGACCAGACGAGCATGACCCGGGACTTCCGCGGGGAATTGAATTTGACGCCGCGGAGATACCGCTTGAAGTTCCGCAACGGCGGCCCGAAGCGGCGTGCACCCCTCAAGAATTGAATCCCATCCCAAGATTATGAAAACCCACATTCGCGTCCGCCTCTCGATCATGATGTTCCTCCAGTTTTTCATCTGGGGAGGATTTTTTGTGACGATGGGAACGTATCTACTCAGCGTTTTTTCCGGACACGAGGGGCTGAACAGCATCATCGGCCGTTCGTATGCGACGCACAACTGGGCCGCCCTCATCGCCCCGCTTTTCGTCGGGCTGATTGCGGACCGGTTCTTCAATGCGGAGCGGGTGAACGGGGTGTGCCACCTTGGCGGCGCGGTGCTCCTCTGGCTCGCGGCTTCAGCACGGGAGCCCGGCGCGTTCATCTGGACGATGTTCTTCTACTTCCTGCTCTACATGCCGACGCTCGCGCTGGTGAACGCGATCTCGTTCGCGAACATCGACGAGCCGGAGAAGCAGTTTCCCGGCATTCGGGTCTGGGGGACGATCGGATGGATTGTGGCGGGTTTTCTCGTGGCTCAGACGGTGATCGGATTCATCGACCTTCCGCTGATCAAGGCGCTGACCGGCGTCGGGAACGCGCAGATCACGAACATCCCGCTGAAGATGTGCGCGATCGTTTCGGCGGTTTACGGTGTCTATAGTTTCACGCTGCCTGCCGCGCCGCCCGCAGCCAAGGGGCAGCCGATGGACTTCAAAAAGGCGCTCGGGCTCGATGCATTGCGGCTGTTCACCCGGCCGAGCTTCGCGATTTTTGCGGTCTGCTCGTTCCTGATCTGCATCCCGCTCGCCTTCTACTACGCGCGGACGAACGACTTCATTGCGGCGATGGCGTTCGGAGAAAAATCGGCGGCGTATATGACGATCGGGCAGATTTCCGAGGTCTTCTTCATGCTGCTGGTCCCGTTTTTCCTGCTTCGTCTCGGCGTGAAGTGGATGCTGCTCGTCGGCATGCTGGCATGGACTTTGCGTTACGGACTCTTCGCTGTGTTCCCGTCCTCGACGGCGATGCTTCTTTTCGGCGTCGCCCTTCACGGTATCTGCTACGACTTTTTCTTCGTCACCGGCCAGCTCTATACCGACCGTGTCGCGCCGCGGGAGATCCGTGCAAGTGCTCAGGCGCTGATCGGGCTGCTCACCTACGGCGCGGGCATGCTCGTCGGCAATTATGTGCTCGGGATCTGGGGTGACCACCTTGGGCTTGACGGTCAGACCCGCGCGGGCTGGCTTGCGGACGCCGCCGCATTCTGGGGAATGCCCGCCCTCGCCGCGCTGGCCGTGGCCGTGATCTTCTTCCTCACCTTCCGGGACAGAGAAGCCGAGGAGGCCATCCGGAGCGAAGCCTGATTTTCATGATCACCAAAACCCCTCATCATACCGTGCCACGCTCCTTGATTTTTAGCGCCATCGGCCTGGCCTGTTTGCTTTCCTCGCTTGCCGTCCGGGCAGCGGAAGACGGCTACGAGTCGATCTTCGATGGCAAAACCCTCGCGGGCTGGAGCAAGGCGGCCGGGGAGAATATCAGCAAGAAATACGTCGGCGGCGAGTGGAAGGTGGAGGACGGCGCGATCGTCGGCCGCCAGCTCCCAGACAAGCTTGGATCGTTCCTGCACACCGACAAGAAATATCAGAATTTCGAACTTCTCATCGACGTCAATCCCGACTGGGGATGCGACAGCGGGATCTGGATCCGCACCGACGACAAGGGAAACTGTCTTCAGATCTTTTTGGATTACCTCCCAGGCGGGAGCGTTGCATTCATTTACGGGCAGGGGACGGGTGGATTCGCGTCGCAGCCCTGGCAGCTTGAGGCGGTCGAGGAGAACGGCAAGGTGGTTGGGGTGAAAGCCGTGGACAAGTATGACGGCGTCAAGGTGGACGGACTGCTCTACTCGGCGACGGCGGCGGATTTTAACAAGGTATGGCGCCACGGGGAATTCAACACGCTGCGCATCCGCTGCGAGGGCTCTCAGCCGCTGATCACCACATGGATCAACGGCGTGAAGATGATGGAGCTCGACGGCACGAAATTCCTCGGAAAAAAAGCCACCGACGTCCGCGCTGGAAAATTCGACGCGCCGCTAGCCTGGGACCAGAAGAAGGTCCTCGAAACCAACGGAGGTCCTGGAACCATCGCCCTGCAGGTGCATCCCGGCAACCGGTGGAACGGACTTGACCGCTACAAAAGCATCAAAATCAAGACGCTTCCCTGATCCATGAAAAAATTTTCCCGCCGTCATTTTCTCAAGCGCTCCACCCTGCTCGGCGCCGGCGCCTTCATGCTACCGCGTTTTTCCATCGCCCAGGCGGGGGTCAGCGCGAACAGCAGGGTCAATATCGCGATTATTGGTTCCGGCGGCATCGGCAGCGTTGCCGTCAAGGGGGTCGTCGGCCAGAACCTCGTCGCCGTCTGCGATGTGGACGAAGCCAATCTCACGATCAATGCCGACAAGAACCCGCAGGTCGCGACCGCCGAAAAATTCCGCGACTTCCGGGTGATGCTCGACAAGATGGGCAAGGAGATCGATGCGGTGGCCATCAGCACTCCCGACCACACGCACTTTGCCGCGACGATGGATGCGATGCAGCGCGGAAAGCACGTCTTCACGCAAAAACCCCTCACCCATAACATCTGGCAGGCCCGGACCCTCCGCAAAGCCCGGGAGAAATACAAGGTGGTCACCAACATGGGCAACCAGGGGCATACTTATGACGGCATCCGTCAGATCAGGGAATGGTATGAGGCCGGCGTGATGGGAACGGTAAGTGCCGTGGATTCCTGGTTCCCGGGCCCGAAGTGGGCTCCGCCAGGAAACACCGCCCCCGCGGTCTGGCGGAAGCCCTCCACATTTCCTCCCACCCCGGAGCCGGTTCCCGCCGGCCTGGAATGGCCGCTCTGGCTCGGACCGGCTGCGGACCCCGGATTCAACTCCGTCTATGTGCCGAAGAGCTGGCGCGCATTTCCGCAGTTCGGCACCGGCATGCTTGGCGACTGGTTCTGCCACATCTGCGACGGCCCGGTCTGGACGCTCGACCTCTATGAACCGACCGTCATCGAGGCGGAAAAAATCGACGGCCCGAACCCCGGGATGTGCCCGGACGGATCCATCATCCGCTGGGACTTCCCTGCGCGCGGCGACATGCCTGCCTGCGCACTGCGCTGGTATGACGGCGGCAACCAGCCGCCCATGCCGGAGAAGTGGTCGTGGGGCGCGCTTCCGAAAAACGGATCCTTCTTCCGCGGCTCGAAGAACACGGTGTTTCTCGACGAGCGCTCCAACCACCCGCGTCTGATCAACAAGGATGAGATGAAGGCGTTTGCCGAGGCCGGGCTTCCGCCGGAAAAATATCCGCGCCTGCCGCAGAGCGGTCCGGAGTCCGGACCGATCTCCGAGTGGATACGGGCGATCAAGGGCGAGGGTCCGGAGCCCGGATCGAACTTCGACTACGCCTCGCGCCTCACCGAGATCGCGTGCCTCGGCGCGCTCGCCCAGTTCCACGGCGGCCGCATCGAATGGGATTCCGCGAACATGAAAGTCACGAACCGCCCGGAACTCAACGCCTTCGTCAAGGAACCGATGCCGAAAGAGTGGGCCTACGGCGAGGACCTCTGGAAATCCTGAATCACAGCCCGTTTGAAACGTGAATAAAATCTCCCGCCGCCATTTTTTCAAACAATCCGCCCTGCTGGGAGCGGGAACATTTTTCCTTCCCCGCTTCAGCATCGCACAGTCGGGCATTCCGGCATCGAGCCGGGTGAACATCGCGCTGGTCGGCTGCGGGTGGATGTCGAAGGGTGTCCTGAGCGATCCGATCCCGCCGGTTGTCCTCTGCGACGTGGACGCCAGGGCGATCGCCGCGGCAAAGCAGAAGTTTCCCCACCTCGCCTCGACGCCGGCGTTTTCCGACTACCGGGAGATGTTCGACAAGATGGGGAATGACATCGATCTGGTCGTCGTGTCGACGCCTGACCACACGCATTTTGCCGTGACGATGGAGGCGATGCAGCGCGGCAAGCACGTCTTCACACAGAAGCCTCTCACCCACAACATCTGGGAAGCCCGCACGCTGGCCAGGGCGGCAAAAAAATACAACGTGAAGACCGTCATGGGGAACCAGGGCCATACCTTCGACGGCATCCGCACGATGCGCGAATGGTATGAAGCCGGGCTCTTGGGCCAGGTCGGGCGCATAGACGCATGGTTTCCAGGACCGCCCTGGGGAACAGGCGAAAAGGCGTGGTTCACGAAGCCCACCAACTTTCCTCCGCTTCAGGAGCCGATTCCCGAGGGGCTGGACTGGGATCGCTGGGTTGGACCAGCGCCCATGACACCTTACAATCCGGTTTACACGCCGAAGACGTGGCGGGGGTTCTGGCAGTTCGGCGGGGGAATGATCGGTGACTGGTTCTGCCATATCAGCGACGGCCCGGTCTGGATCCTCGACCTTTATGAACCGACCGTTGTCGAGGCCGTCAAAATCGATGGTCCCAATCCCGGAATGTGTCCGGATGGCAGCATCGTCCGGATGGATTTCCCGGCCCGCGGCGAGAAGGTTCCCTGTTCTTTCTGGTGGTATGACGGGAAAAACCGCCCGGCTGATCCCTCGGATTGGTCATGGGGCAGCAAGGACAATCCGGACGGTCAGTCTAAGCCGCCATACTCGGGTTCATACTGGGAGGGAACCAAGGGGATGTTTTATCTGGACGAGCGGTCCAACAACCCGCGGATGACGAGTCGCCAGAAGACCATCGATCTGAAAGCCAGCGGGACCCTGCCTCCGGAAAAATACCCGCGGGTCAAGGACGGACCGGTGCAGGAGATCATCCGCGCTATCAAGGGCGAGGGCCCCGAGCCAGGATCCGATTTTGCCTATGCCGCCCGCCTCACCGAGGTGGCGCTGCTGGGGGCGATCGCCCAGCGCTGCGGCGGCCGCGTCGAGTGGGACGCCGCTAACATGAAGATCACCAACCGTCCGGAATTGAACGCCTTCGTCAAGGAACCGGTCCGCAAGGGCTGGGAATACGGGGAAGATCTTTGGAAGGCTTAACAACCCAGTAAATTCGCAGCATTCAAGCATCATGAAAAACATCCGCATCCTTCTCGCCGCCGCCATCCTGACAGGCGTTGGCTTTCTTCACGCCTCGGCCACCGATCCGATTCCGCCAATCATGGGCCGGTGGGAGGGAAAGTTCATCGACCCGGTGAAGGAAAACGGCTACATGCAGACGCATCCGGACCTCTGCGCCGAAGTCGTCGCGCTGGGCGGCGACAAGTATCACGTCCGGCTGTTCCCTCACTTCTTCAAACGCGCGCACATTTTCCAGGAATTCGACGCGACGGCGACGGATGGGAAAATTGTCTTCAACCAGGCGGGCTGGAAAGGGGAGATCGCGCCGGGATCGTTCACGGGCGAGGCCTTTGCGGATGGAAAGAACCCGTTGAAGTTTTCGCTGAAGAAGTCGGATTATGTTTCTCCCACGATGGGAGTCAAACCGCCCGAAGGCGCGAAGGTGCTTTTCGACGGAAAGGATCTCGATGCATGGCAGAGCAAAACCGGAGGGCCCGCCAATTGGCCAATCCTCGATCATTCGATTCTTGAAGTTGCCCCCCGCGCCAAGAATGCCGACGTGGGTGGCAGCATCCGCACGAAGGATCAATTCGGGGACGTCAGGCTGCACCTGGAATTCCAGCTTCCCTACGAGCCTGAAATGAGCGGTCAGGGTCGCGGCAACAGCGGTGTCTTCCTTCAAGCGCTCTACGAGGTGCAGGTCCTCGACAGTTTCGGTCTCGAGGGAATGTGGAACGAATGCGGCGCCCTCTACCACACGGCCCCGCCCAAGGTGAATGCCTGCCTGCCTCCCGGTGAGTGGCAGACCTATGACATCCTGTTCCGCGCGGCACGCTTCAACCCGGACGGCACGGTGTCCGAATTCCCGCGCATCACCGTCCGCCTGAACGGTGTCCTCGTCCAATACAACGAGGACCTTCCCGACAGCACGCTCACCGCTACAAGCACCCAGAAGCCGATGCCGGTTCCCAAGGAGGGGCCGATCGAGCTTCAGGACCACTCCCACCCGGTTCACTACCGGAACATCTGGGTTACCCCGCTTGCGGACTCCGCCGCCGCCCTGATCGAGAAAAAATAAACACAAACGCCTTGCGGAGTGGAACGCATCGAACGGCGGGCGTTCCATCGAAGCAAGCGGCCAACCAGAAACATCCCATGAAATTCATCCCCATCTGCGCAGCCCTCTTTATTCACGCAGCCTGCGTTGCTGCCGATAATCCCAAGCCGAACATCCTCTTCATCCTCGCGGATGATCTGGGCTGGAACGGATTGAGTTGCTGCGGCAACAAGTTTGTCACCACTCCCAACCTCGACCGCCTCGCCTCCGAAGGAATGCGCTTCACCCAGGCGTATGCCGATTCGCAGTGCTCCCCGAGCCGAGCCGCCTTTTTCTCCGGTCAATACGGCGCCCGTACGGGACTTTTCAAAGTGCTGAACGAAAAAGAGCCCCCCAAGGCATTTTTGCGTCCGCCGGAAGAATGCAAGGGCCTGACCCCGCAAACTGCCACCCTTGCTTCCACTCTCCGGAGCGCTGGTTACGCCACAGGGATCAGCGGGAAGTGGCACATAGCGGACAACAGCACGGTTGGCGCTCTTCTGAAGCGGGACGGTGGAAAATATCTCGACCGCTACGGGTTTGATTTCGGGGGCCCGGCTGGAGGTCAGAAAGAGAATAAGGAAGACAAGGCGGCAAAGGCCATTACGGATGACATCATCGGCTTCATCGAGCAGAACAAAGACAGGCCCTGGTTTGCCTATGTGGCCCACTTCATTCCTCACGCTCCCCTTGCCGCGCCGGAAGAACTCATCAAGAAATACGAGGCGCTCGGCTACAAGCGCAGCCCGACACCCGGCGGAAAATTCACCGACCGCCCCACGGCTGACTACCTTGCCATGCTGGAGCACATGGATGCCCAGGCCGGCCGTTTATTGGATTTGCTCGACAAGCTGCATCTCGCCGACAACACGGTGGTCGTCTTCGCTGGAGACAATGGCGGGTTGTCCCGCGTTTTCGACAACTCCCCGTTGCGCGAGGGCAAGGGCTCGCCCTACGAGGGAGGCATCCGGGTGCCATTCATCGTCCGGTGGCCCGGGAAGGTGAAGCCCGGCACGACAAATGACGTGCCGGTGCATTTCGTGGATTTGTATCCGACATTCGCCGCCATCGCCGGAGCAAAACCTCCCGAGGGACACATCTTCGACGGGCAAAGCCTGCTCCCTCTCCTCCTGCAGAAGGGCCCATTTGAACGCCAGGCACTCTACTGGCATATGCCAACTTACACCACCAACTACGGCCGCACCCCCTGCTCCGTCATCCGGAAGGGCGATTGGAAGCTCATCCACTGGTTCGGAGACTACCTCGACACCGCCGGATTCACGCCGGACGACAAACCCTACGGCAAACTCGTCGTTGGTCCCCGCACCGAACTTTACAACCTGCGCGATGATCCCGGCGAAAAGAAGGACCTCGCCGCGTCGCAACCAGCGAAGACAGCGGAACTCCTCGCCGACCTTCAGGCCTGGTGGAAAACCACCGGCGCAAAATTTCCCGAAAAAAATCCGGACTACGATGCCGCCTCATGGTGGAAGGGAACAGAAGGCGACGCGGAAGGCGGATCAAAAAACTCATCCCATTAACCATTTCATCCATTTTGACTGCCCTGCCATCTGATAAAATCGTCGGACTTCCCAAGCCATGAATCACAAGCCCTCCTGCCGCCCGCTATTTTTGTGGGCCTTCCTTGGCGTCTTCTCCGCCACCGATCCCATTCATGCGGCCACCGAGGCGATCGTGGGCGATGTGCGGGTTCAGGCGCTGTCGCCGACTCTGGTGCGGATCGAGCAAAAAGGACCGCAGGGATTCGAGGATCGCAAGACGCTCACGGTGGTGAACCGGGACTGGGAGGGCATCCCGCTGAAGACCGAAAAAAAGGACGGCAAGGTGCTGCTGACGACATCCGCCTATCAGGTGGAAATTCCACAAGATGCCAAGAACCTTGATGGAGTCATCCTTCGCAGCGTTTCGGGAGAGGAATTGCATACGGTTTCGAATGAGGATCTGAAATTTGGTTTTCTGCCGACGCCAAGCGCCATGCCGAAAGCCTGGGTGCTGCCGGATGTCCCCCGCTTGGTGCCTCCGCCATGGGGTTTCACCGTTGCGCCCGACTCGTGCACGAAGAACAAGGAAACCTCCGGATGGGACGACCAAAACCAGGCTCAGGATCTGTATCTGTTTGTTCCTCCGCAGGATGATTACGCCGCATTCCGGAAGGAGTTTCTGAAATTGACCGGCCCGGTTCCGCTGGTGCCGCTTTACACGTTCGGCCTGTGGTTCAGCCGGTATTATCCTTACACCGACCAGCAGTTGTTGGATCTGGTGGACGAGTTCCGGGCGAAGGGATTTCCGATCGACCTCATGGTGTGCGACACCGATTGGCGCACGGGGAAATCACACGGCTATACGCCAAATGAAAAGCTGTTTCCTGACATGGCCGGATATATCGCCAAGGCTCACGAAAAAAACGTGCGGACGATGTTCAATGACCATCCGGAGGCGCAAGCTCCCGGAGTCTTTGATGCCGCCGAAATTGCCTATCGGGAGAAAGGGCTCAACAGCCTGCTCGATATCGGCGCCGACGTCTGGTGGTATGACAAAAACTGGAATAAGCACCTGAAGCCACCCGAAGGGCTGAATCTCGCGTTCTGGGGTATGGTCGTCTATCACGACATCACTCTCAAAAAGCACCCCGAGCGCCGGCCGCTGATCATGTCGAATGTGGAAGGCATTTTGAACGGCGTGAGCCTCACGCCGAGCCATCCTGCGGCCCATCGCTATCCGATTTGGTGGACAGGCGACACTCTGGCTTTCTGGCATATCTTGAGGTCAGGCATCGAAAACGGGGTCACAGGCGGAATCGATCGCATGATGCCCTACATCAATGAAGATCTTGGCGGCCACATTCTCGAGGAACCACCGGAGCAGTTTGTCCGCAGCTTCCAATTCGGGGCATTCTCGCCGGTGGTTCGCCCGCACAGCGTCCCGGACGTGGTGCGCACCCCTTGGACCTATGGCGAGGAAGCTGAGAAAATCGCCCGCGAATATCTTCAGCTTCGCTACCGCCTGCTGCCGATGATTTACACGGCGGCCCGTCATTCTTATGACACCGGAACCCCGCTCCTCCGGCGCTGCGACCTCGAATGGCCGAAATCTCCCGAAGCTGCCGACGGACTCCAATATCTTTTTGGCGAGGACCTGCTGATCGCGCCCCAGTGTTTCAGCGGGCAGGATCCTCTTCCCGAAGCCCTGCTCAAAACTCCTGATGGCAAGACCGGTCTGAAAGCGGAGTATTTCAATAACGAGAAATTCGAAGGAACACCGAAGCTGGCACGCACGGAAAAGACCGTTTCGTATTCCTATTCCGACCGCCCGGCCGGAATTCAGAAGGACAACGTGTCGGTGCGCTGGACAGGAACTTTTGGCCCGGTGGCGGAGACGGCCGAGTATGAGTTCGGCCTGCTCTCGCGCGATGGTGCCAAGCTTTGGGTCGGCGACACCGAACTGATCACCCGCACCGAGATCTTGAAAACCCGGCATGGTCTCGGCATCAGCACGGGACGGATCAAACTTGAAGCGGGCAAGACCTATCCGATCAAGGTGGAGTTTTTCCAGAAGACCGGCGGCGAGTGCAACCTGTTCTTCGGGATGGCCCGCAAGATTGACGACAAAGCCCACCAGACCCGGTCGCTCTGGATTCCGCCCGGTCGCTGGCAGGATGCCTGGAGCGGAGAAACCCTTGAGGGACCGAAGACAATCGCCGTTACGTCCGACCTCGAGCACACCCCGATGTATGTGCGCGAAGGAGGCATTGTTTTCACGACACCGCTCCGGATGAACACCGGCGTTCCCGTGTGGGACGACCTCGTTGTGGATGCATTCGTTCCGGCGGATTCCGGCTCAAGCGAACGCGAGGTCTATGAGGACGACGGACTCTCGAACGATTACCAGAAAACCAAATTCAGCAGGACCAAGGTTTCCATGAAAACGGAAGCCGGAAAAACCACACTGAAGATCGAGCCTGCCAGCGGGGACTTTCTGAAGAAGGACTTCAATCGGAACTGGACGCTGCGCCTGCACGTTCCTGCCGGGCAAAAAGCGACGCAGTTCCGCGTGAACGGCAAGGATGTCCAGCCGGGAAAATCGGACGGGGTCACCGTGCTGAAGCCTTCCGACTCGCGCGTCTTTCCGTTCCAGAAGCCCGGGACCGCGCCTGGTCCGAAATCAGGCGACATCGCGGAATTTTCTGTTCCATCCCATCCGGCGGACAGGCCGCTGACGGTTGAGATGGAGTCAGGAAATCCTGCGCAATGATCAGTTCCCGATTCATTCTTCCATCCATCCTCTGCTTTCTGCAACTGTCGGGCGCCATGGCTCCTGCCGCGGAACAGTCCAAGCCGAACATCCTTTTCCTGTTTTCGGACGACCATTCGCTCCAGACGATCGGCGCGTATGGGGCCCGCCTGTCGGAGTTCTGCCGCGAGCACAACGTCACGCCGAACATCGACCGGCTGGCTGCGGAAGGCGGGTTGTTTCTGAACAGCTTTTGCGGCAACTCGCTTTGCTCGCCGAGCCGGGCGGCGGTTCTCACAGGCCTGCATGCCCACGCCAATGGGGTGCGGATGCTGGGCCAGGCGATCACTCCCGGGGTCTGGATGTTCCCTGAAGCAGTCGGATCGGCGGGGTATCAGACCGCAGTCTTCGGCAAGTGGCATCTCGGCGCGACGCCGCCCGGCACGGACTTCGCCCGCCTGCTGGAGGGACAGGGGCGGTATTGGAATCCGAATTTCATCGGCGCGGACGGCAAGCTGGAAAACCACATGGGCTACGTCACCGACGTAATCGCCGACATGGGGCTCGATTGGCTCAAGCAGCGTGACAAATCGAAGCCGTTTCTGCTGATGGTCCACCAGAAGTCGCCGCACCGCCCGTGGATGCCGCCGCCGAAATATTACAGCTGGCTGCAAGATGTGAAAATCCCCGAGCCGCCCACATTGTTCGATGATTATGCCGGGCGCGCCTCGCCCGCGCACGACCAGAAGCTGGAGATCGGCCGGGACATAAACATGCGGGGCGATTTGAAAGTGTTTCCTCCCGGCAAATGGGAGGGCGAGTTCAAGCCGATGACGGAGGAGCAGCGCGCGGAGTGGTCGAAAGTCTTCGAGCCGCGCAATGAGGCATTCCGCAAAGCCAACCTTCAGGGCGACGATCTGACCCGCTGGAAGTATCAGGAATACATGAAGGACTACCTGCGTTGCGTGAAAGGTGTGGACGACAACGTGGGCAAGTATCTCGACTACCTCAAGGCCGAGGGGATCGACGGCGATACCGTCGTGATCTATTCGTCTGACCAGGGATTTTTCAACGGCGAGCACGGGTGGTTCGACAAGCGGTGGATTTACGAGGAGTCGATCCACATGCCGCTCATCGTGCGCTGGCCGGGAGTGGTGAAACCCGGCTCGGTGTTCACTCCGATGGTGCAGAATATCGATTACGCGGAGACGTTTGCGGAGATCGCCGGGGCCAAGGCGCCCGACGGACTGCACGGAAAGTCGCTCGTGCCGATCCTGCGCGGTGAAAAACCCTCCGACTGGCGCAAGAGCGTTTATTATCGCTACTACGGCCCGGGCGAAGGCGTCGCCAAACACTATGGCGTGCGGACCGAACGCTACACGCTCGCTCATTTCTACGAGACAGACGAATGGGAGTTGTTCGACAACGAGAAAGACCCCCAGCAACTCCACAGCGTCTATGCCGACCCCGCCTACGCCAAGGCGGTTGACGATTTGAAAATCGAGCTTGCGCGGCTCCGCCAGGTGTTCAAGGAGACCGATGAGGTGGAGGCCAAACAACCCGCTCAAGTGGGCGGAGAATGATCCCGTTCCCGCCAGCGGGAAGGTTAGATGGGAAGTTCTCCCCGCACGGTTGACCAATCCTGCTTGAAGACTAGTTTATTTAGACCCCTAAAGCGATGAACAACCTCTCCCGTCGGAATTTCCTCAAACGCTCCACCCTTCTCGGTGCGGGCGCATTCATGCTCCCGCGATTCTCGATCGCACAGGCCGGAGTGAGTGCCAATAGCAAGCTCAACCTGGCCCTGATCGGCGTCGGCGGAGGCGGAATTGTGAAAGGGGCGATCATGGGGGCCAAGGGAGAAAACCTCGTCGCGATTTGCGATGTGGATGAATCCCAGTTCGGCAAATTCGCCGATGTGAATCCGCAGATCGCCACGGCCGCGCGGTTCCGGGATTTCCGGGTCATGCTCGACAAGATGGGGAAGGAGATCGATGCGGTGGTCATCACCATTCCGGACCACACGCATTTTGCTGCGACGATGGATGCCATGCAGCGGGGCAAGCATGTGCTGACCCAGAAGCCGCTTACTCACAATATCTGGCAGGCCCGCACGCTCCGCAAGGCGAAGCAGAAATACAAGGTGGTGACGAACATGGGCAACCAGGGGCATTCGATGAAAGGCATTCGCGAAATGAGAGAATGGGTCGATGCCGGTGTTCTGGGCACTGTGAGCGAGGTGGATTCCTATGTGATGGTTCCGAAATGGGGCGGGGGAGTTTGGAAAAAGTCGGACTCCTATCCGCCGGCGGCAATGCCGGTCCCGCCCAGCCTCGACTGGAATCTCTGGCTCGGCCCGGTGGCTGATCCAGGCTACAACAGCGTCTATGCGCCGGGGAGCTGGCGGGGATACGACCAATTCGGGACGGGCGCGATCGGCGATTTTTTCTGCCACCTTTGTGACGGTCCGGTCTGGACGCTTGATCTCTATGATCCCCTGGTCGTCGAGGCGGAAAAGATCGTGGGACCGAATCCGGGTATGTGCCCGGATGCCTCGATCATCCGATGGGACTTCGCCGCGCGCGGGGACATGCCGCCGTGCAGCCTGCGCTGGTATGACGGAGGACTAAAACCGGCCACACCCGAAAAGTGGTCGTGGGGCGAGGTGCCGGACCGCGGCTCGTTTTTCAGGGGCTCGAAAAACACGGTCTATCTCGACAACGTGTCCAGCAATCCTCGCCTTGCCAGCAAGGAGGAGATGCAGGCCTTCAAGGAAGCGGGCCTTCCCCCTCAGAAATATCCCCGCGTGGAAGGCGGGCCGATGGCCGAGTGGATCCGTGCCATCAAGGGCGAAGGCCCCGAGCCTGGTTCGAACTTCGACTATTCCTCGCGCCTCACCGAGATCGCCTGCCTCGGCGCGCTCGCGCAGAGGTTCGGCGGACGCATTGAATGGGATTCAAAAAACCTACGTTCGCCCAACCGTCCGGAACTCGATCCCTATATAAAGGAACCTGCCCGCAAGGGCTGGGAATATGGCGAAGACCTCTGGAAAGTGTAATGCGCATCGTCCCCCACCGGTAAGGAGGGGGCACCGAATCCGCCGTCGTTTTTCCCCGTCATGAAAAAACATCTCGTCACATACGATTTCCACATCGAAACAAGTGGATTCGACGGACGGCTCGGCGAGCCATCCCTACCGATGCAGGGCAGGGCGGTTTCGCCGATCACCACGGCTCACCCGCAGGCGCGAAGCGCCGAGAATCAACCGCCGTCATATTTTCCATATCATGCTGTGCGTTTGGTATCAGGATTCATCGTCTCGGTCGTGCTGTTTGCAGGCGGTCTATCCGCGAAGGCGGGGGACGTCATCAAATTCGACGCGCGCGGCGCGGGGCTCAAACCGGAGTATACCACTCTTAAGAACTGGGGCGGCCGCTCGCCCGACGGGCGCATACTGAGTGCGAACAATTGGTATCTGGAACTCGATGGTAAGCCCCTTTCACTGGTTCTAGGCGAAATTCATCCCCAGCGCTATCCGGAAAAATACTGGGAGGAAGCCATCCTGGAAATGAAAGCCGCCGGGCTGAACGGAATCTCGATCTATGTGTTCTGGAACCAGATCGAACCGCGTCCCGGAGAGTTCAACTTTGAGGGAAATAACGACATCCGCCGGTTTGTCGAATTGTGCGCGAAGCACGGGATGTATGCGTGGCTTCGCGTCGGTCCTTTCTGCAACGCGGAGATGCTCACCGGCGGGCTGCCGCCATGGCTCTACGGGATGCCGCTGACCGAGCGCAGCAACCACCCGCTCTACCTCGAACTGGTCGCGCGCTATTACGCGAAGATCGGAGAGCAGATGAAAGGGCTGATGTGGGGGCAGGGAGGTCCGGTCATCGGCCTGCAGGTGGAGAACGAACTCGGCGTCTCCGGGGTCGATTGGGCCAGAGTTTTTCCGCAGTACGTCAACAAGGGTGGTTTCTCAGGACTGAAGGGAGATGCCTTCACGGAGCATTACCGCAACCTGAAAAAGCTGGCTGTGGCTGGCGGGCTGAACGCCCCGTTTTTCAGCTGCACCGGATGGGGGCTCAACGACACCAAGCCCGTGCCAGCAGATGAGATGATGCCGACCGAACTCGGCTACATGGGCGGCTACTACTACTTCAAGAACAAGGACAAAAACTGGCTGACACTTTTCGACAACAAGGATCACACCTTGAAGCCGTTTTGGGGCAAGTCCCCGGTCGGGCTCTCGGAGATCGGGACCGGCCTCTCGATGTCACCGCTCATGCTGGGCAAGGGAGTCTTGCCGCCGGAGGTTTCATCCTGCGCGGCCCTGACGCGGTTTGGATCGATGCCGACGATTTATGCGGGATACTACATGTTCCACGGCGGCAGCAATCCGGTTGATCCGACATACGGATGGACGGTCAAGGACGAGACAAAATATCCCCAGATCAACTACGATTTCCAGGCGCCGATCGGGGAGTTTGGCGACTGGCGACCGTCGCTTTTCCACCTGCGGCCGTTCAACCACTTCCTGGTCTCCCACGGTGACGAACTCGCGCGAACCGCGGTCGTCCACCCCGTTGATCCCGTGGTGAAGTGCGATGACAGCCGCTTACGTTCTGTCGCCCGGATGGACGGGAACTCGGGTTTTGTATTTTTTAACAACTACGGGGGAGCGCTTGATCTGCCCGCGCGTCCGGACATGCGTTTCGAGGTGCAGACGTATGAAGGAACCGTCGCGCTGCCGCGGGTGGCCAAATTGGACATTCCCCCGAATGCGATGGGTATTTTGCCGGTTAACCTCGATCTCGGTGGAGGGACCATGCTTCTCTCAG
This sequence comes from Verrucomicrobiaceae bacterium, assembly GCA_007280915.1. Taxonomy (GTDB): domain Bacteria; phylum Verrucomicrobiota; class Verrucomicrobiia; order Chthoniobacterales; family Terrimicrobiaceae; genus QYQL01. The sequence continues at coordinate 27,200 of QYQL01000159.1, forward strand.
CGACCGTTCAGCCGGTCATCCGGTTCCAGCAGGATGGAAAAATCTATCAGATTTTTTCCCAGATCGCCGGGATGCCGTGCGAGTTGGTTCTCGGTAAGAATGTCGAAGTGGAATCCATCGGTCCCGGCGCTTCCAAAGAATCGGCCCCGCAGCCCGACGGTGCGCAGGTGTATTCCGTAAAGCCCGGGCGCGGCCCGGCACTGACATTGCGCGCGCCCGACGGCACACCGGTCACGGTGATCGTTCTCTCCCAGGAGGACGCCCTCAATCTGGCCGTATTCCGGCATGCGGACAACACCCTGCTGGTGCTGAGCCCGCACGCGGTCACTTTTGACGGAGCACAGTTTAAGGTGACGGCGGAGACTCCGAAGATGGATGTCAGCATCTTTCCTGCCCTGATCAAAGCCGTCGAGGCACGGCCAGACGGCCTGTTCCAGAAGCTGACCCTCTCGGCTCCGGCACGCACGATCGAATCGAAAATCGAAAAATTCGCGCCGAACAAGTGGCTGCTCAAAGTTCCTGAATCGGCCTTCGACGGGCTTAATGACATTTACCTGCAACTTTCCTACAACGGCCAGGCGTGCCGGATTTTTGACGCGAAGACCGGACTGATGGTCGCCGATCAGTTCAATCTCGGCGTGCCATGGAAGGTGGGCTTGAAGCGGTTTCGAACGCAACTCACTGGCGAGGGGCTTTGGGTCCGGGCGGAGCCGGACAGGCCTGACGTCGCCCTGCCGGGAAACCCTGAGGTGGTGACCGGCGTAGCCGAGCCCCAGCCCACGATCGCCGGTTCTCCCTCGCAACTCATCAAAGCCGACTTCGCCCCGGAATACTTCACGACTATTCCCATCGAATAGACTCATGAAACCAGAAAGCAGGAAGTCGGAAGTGCGAAGGATGAAGTGGGGCGCCCAGCGCCCGAATGCCGCGCGAAGCGCCCGAGCGGGCGAATGCGAAATGTGGAATGCGAAATGTGCAATGGAGGGCGCAAAGCGCCCAAGTGCCGCGCGGAGCGCGGGTAATATCCATTCCTCATTCCCCATTTCAAATTCCTCATTTTCTCTAACCGCATTCACCCTCCTCGAACTTCTGGTCGCGATCTCGATCATTGCGATCCTTGCCGGGCTTGTGATTGCGATGCTTCCTGCCGCAAAGCTGTCCGCCCGCCGGGCCGCGTCCCTGAGCAATCTTCGCCAGCTCGGCATCGGCCTCATGGGGTTCGCAAATGACTACGACAACAGGCTTCCCGGCCGGGTGGCGAGTTCGGACAAGTGGCCGCGACTGCTTCTGCCCTACGTGGGAAATGATTCCAGAGTTTACGGTGAGCCGGACGACCTCAAGTGTTTCCTTCGCACGGGTGCCGACCCGCTCAGCAACACCCGTAATACCACGAGCTACATCCTGAACGGATTCAACGATGCCGGAGCATTCACGGATGAGAACATTCAGATCAGCCTTCTCAACCTCCAGAAGCCGACAGAAACCATCCTCATGGCCTGCCAGTCGGGCACGGGAAATTTCTACATGGATTTCATGGAGGGCAACCAATACACGGTTCTCAATCTCGCCGCCTACGGCAACGGATCAAACTACCTTTTCGCAGACGGATCCGCCCGCTTCATCAGCAAAAACGAATACAGCGACACTCTCTGGCTTGTGGACAAAAGCAGCGCCATCCCGGAAAAGATGCGGTGAATGGGATTGCAAACAAACACGCGCCGGAACATTTTGAAAATGAGCCTGTCTTGCCTGCTGAACAAGGGTTGTTCCTGCGATGGGCAGCAACTCCTTATCCCCTGAACCATGAAAATACAACTCACCTCTCTGAGCCTGATGCTCGCTGCCGCTTCGCTGATCGAGGTCCCGGATGCCTGGGGTCAGTCCGTATGGAAAGGCGATGCCGGACCGCTTTGGAGTGCCCCGGCCAACTGGAGCGAGGGAGTTCCCGATAGCAACACCGCATTCGTCCAGTTCAAAGACTCCGCCAAGAATCGGACTGTGACAGTCGATGGCAACTTTACTTTCCAGCAGATGCTTTTTTTGGGAGGCAGCCCGGCTCCCTACATTCTGACAGGCGGCACGCTGATTTTTGATAGAAATGGCGGAGGCAGCGGCTTGCTGGATGGCTCCACCCGCGACAACACGGTAAGTAGCAATGTGACGGTTAATACTTCCGACACGACCAGGTCTTCGGTGATCGCGAAAATCGCCCCCTCCGGGACTTTGACTTTCAGTGGAACCCTGACGACCGCCAGCCTCACCGTTTTCCATGTCCCCAACAAAGGACGCCTTGTCATTTCTGGCAATCTGGTCGGCGCGGAGGATCCGCAGGGCGGCTCGTTCAACCAGCAGTATCAGGCCGGAGCAGGCGGGGAGATCACCATCGAAGGATCCGGCGTTTCCTCGAACCCCTCGCCGAAAAGCACGGTATCGATCAGCCTCGGGGGCGATACGGGACCGGGTACGATGAATCTCAACCGGCCGGCGGCATTGGCAGCCGAGAGGATTTTGCTTCTGAACAACGCGTCGACCAGCAACTCGTCGGTCAACCTCGGTGCCGACAACGCAATCGCGAACGACGAAGGATCGTTCAGAACCCAGGTTTCGGTCGCGGGCGAGTCGCTGGCATTGAATACCAACGGACACTCCCTCGACCTGAGCCAGAAGACGTTCCAACTTTTTCCGTTCGGAAATCCCGGCGTCACGTTCAATCTGGACATGGGAAACGGAAATTCCCTCCTCTGCTTCGCCCGCAGCAGCTCCGAGAATTGGAAGGGCGCGCTCTGCATCACCAATTTTACAAAAGGACAGGATTCGATTCGTTTCGGGGAAAATGAACTCGGCATCACTCCTGCCCAGCTCGCGAGAATCACCATCAACGGCGCAGGCGGGGTGGAGATCGATGCGGAGGGTTTTCTCGTCGTGCCGGAATAATATCCAAGACTGCTATCCCGCTCAGGCTCGCCGGGGTTCATCTGCTGCCAGGGTCTCCGCCCAGTCCGCCAGGGAGCTAGCCCGGGAGGAAGCGCTCGCGAGGTTGCGGCATTTTATCACGCCTCGGGCGATTGTATCGGAAGCGAGGATTGTCCGTAATTTTCTCGTGGCATCCCGTGTGTTTGACCGGCCTTCGAGTCCGGCACCGAGTCGTTCGATTCTTGCGGCGTTGTCGTGCTGGTCGTGGGCGAGGGGAATGACAAGCTGGGGGATTCCTGCGGCGAAGGCTTTTGATGTCGTGCCGATTCCGCCGTGATGCACGACGGCGCGGCAGCGCGGGAAGACGGATTCGAAGGGCACTTTGGGAATGTGGAAAAGAGTATCCGGCAGGTTGAATCCCGGCGCGGTTTTCCCGACGAGCAGGGCGCGCCCGCCGATCTTCTCCGTGACATCGCGGGCCATTTCCTGCGCTTCCCGAAGGTGGATGTTCGCCGATCCATGCGTCCACAGGACAGGAGGTTTGCCGGAGGCCAGCCAGGCAGAAAGCCTTTCTGGAAGGGGCTTCGGCGTGGAACTGGATAGAGGCAAGTCGAACTGACGGAGGTTTTCAGGCCAGTCGGGTTGGGGAGGAGCGAACCATTCGGGCGCCAGCAGCGCGAGTCCGTCCGCGCGCATGAGGGCGTCGCGATAGAAATCGCGGAGAACGGGGATGCCAAGCTCCGAGCGGAAGCGGTTCAGGGGAGGCAGAACGGCTCTGTTGAGGATGGCATCCACGCAGAAATAGGCCGCGTCCTGCACAAAACCCGGAGCTCGGCACAGCCAGGCGCCTCCGGCCGCCGGCACAGGCAAATCCCTCCGGCTCCGCAGGCACATCGGCTGCAGGTGGAGCATGAGGCGCGGAATGCCCCGGGCTTCGGCCAGTGCCGCGGTGGCGAGGCTGAATGATGTCGTGATGACGAGATCGAAATTCCCTACCGAGGATTCAAACGATTTTTTGTAGGCGGGCAGCGATGCGTGCATCGCCTGCACGACGCGCCATGTTCCGATGCCGGGCCTCCACAGCGCCGGATCATTGGCCATGCGTTGAAAGTCCTCCTCCGTGCCCATCGGATGCCAGCGGAACCCATGTTTTTCGGCAAGCGGCCCGTAGTGCGGGGTCAGCAGGAACTCCACTTCGTGCCCGCGGGCGGCTAGAAGCCCGGCGAGCCAGAGCAGCGGGTTGACGTCCCCCTCGCTCCCGAATGGCGAGAAGAGGATGCGCTTCATCACAGCCGCTGCAGGGCGGGCAGAGCGTATTTGCGCGTCAGGGCGTCGCGGTTCGCCTCGATGGCCGCCGCGTCGAGAATGATCAATCCGGGATCCTCCTCGAGCTCGATTTTTTGGAATCCGTCGACGGGGGTCTTCGCGGCTTCGACGACATCGTTCAAGCTCCGGATTTCTTTTCCATTCACCTTTGAAACGACGAGATTTTCATAGCGCTCATAGCCGAGGGTATCCGGCGTCGGCAGGATCTGGGAAATGAAGACGACCTTGCCGCGGTCCTCCGGGAGCTCGTTTTGGAAAGCGTCGAGGAAGACGAGCCGCTGCGGTGCGTCTTTCAGCCAATCACCGCCCCATTCCTGAAGATACGGCCGCGATAGCTCCATGAAGATGACCCCGCCGAGGACGACGTAGCGGGGAGCTTTGTCCACGAGGTAGGATTCGCTGACGATCTTCGAACGGTCGCGGGCCTCGAGCTTCACGGGAATCTCCAACGTGTTTCCATCCCGGAATACCCGGAATGTCACCGTGTCGCCCGGATGGAAGACCGTGTTGGTGAGGTTGCTGAAAAGAATCCGTCCCCATTCAGGATCATCGTAATTGCCGTCCTGATCGATCGGCCGCCCGTCAACCGAGAGAATGACGTCTTTGATTTTCAGTCCGGCCTTGTCCGCCGGGCTGTTTTTCATGACCTCGGTGACATAGACACCGCCTGGCTCCTGGAGTCCAATATACCGGCGGAGCTGCGGGTCGCGCGTGATTGAGAAGGCGATCCCGGTCCGTGCAAATCCGCCGTAAACCGGCTTCGCCGCCTCGCTCAGAAAGTGTTTGATGACCGGCGTGGAGATGATGTCGGCGGTCTGGCTGCGGGCGTCATACCGCATGAGAAGTCCGAGCAGCTTGCCGTCGCGCACGGCCGGGAGGGTGAAGCTGCCGTCGCGCTGCTGCATGGGTGCACTGAGGCGGAAGAGCAGGAGCCCCATGTTGTCGAGCGGATATCCACCGACCGAGATCGAGGTGACCGTGCCGAGGGTCTGTGCGATCTCGCCGTTCGGTTCGAGCTGGAGCACGGTGGCCCGGTCCCCGACCCGCACTCCCGTATCGAACGGCATCGGCTGCATCCCGTCGAGAAATGCCGGATCCACCGGCTTCAGGATGGCAAGGTTGCATTCGTAGTCCACCTGCTCGACCTCCGCAGAGGATTTCTCCGCCGTCGCGGCTTTTTCCAGTTCGATGAACGTGTGGTTCGCAACCAGCTCGGCCGTCACGAGGATCCTGCCGCCTTCGATCAACGTGCCGAGCCCGCGCCGCGTGGCCGGGGGCTTCTTCGTCCAGGGCCGGAAAAAATCGTAGGCCTGGCTTGTGGAATTGACCCGCAAAATGGACAGGTTCCCGGCGATGGCGGGCTTCGGCTTCGGAGCGGGTAGGACGCCCGCCATGGACGGCAGGCAGAGCGCGAGAAGGAGGGCCAGAGTGCGTGGCATCATAAGTTTTGCTCCCGGATGACCCCGTAGCGGGAAAGGATCCGCTGGCGAGCCTGCTCGACCGCCTTGCGTTCGAGGACGATCGGTCGGCCGATCCCCGCCATCTTGATCACGTAGTAGTCCGCCGGCTTGGCGAATTCCTCCGCGGCATCGGAAAGCCTCAGAATTTTCCGGCCGTTGATCTCATCGAGGATTCCATTCCGGAAGTCCGAGGCATAGGCGTTGACCGGATCAGCCAGGATCCCGCTCAGGGCGACGATTTCCGGGCGTTCCTTGTAGAGTTTGTCCTCGATATAAAAATCGAACGTGTATCGCAGGCGGAGGTCCTCAGGCTGGAGCGCGGTCATCCAGTTCTGGTCCACCGGCTGAAAGACGAGCCCGCCAAACACCACGAAGCGGGGATCCTCGTCATAGGCGTTGCTGTGGAGGGTGAACGGCCACGGGCCATTGAGAGGGATTTTCAACTGCATCGGCTTCCGGTCGCGCAGGATGTCGAGCGTCACCGTGTCGCCTTTGAATTTCCGCTCGACGACCTCCGCAAGCGGGACGGAATCATTATCCATCGGGATCGTCGCGTCGCTTGCGATCGGGAGTCCGTCGATGGCCAGCAGCACGTCTCCCGGCTTCACGATTCCTTCGGAGGATCCCCCCCCGTAAACGCTCCCGACCAGAACCCCGGAGTCGTCATCCGTCAGCCCCAGTGCGTGTCGGGCCGCCGGATTGAAAAGATCCTTGTAGCTCAGTCCGAGGTCCACATAGCGGTCGTAGTGGCCGTCCTCGATGTCCTTCAGGAAGCGCTTGATGACCGGCGTCGGGATCATGTAGCCGACATTTTGCGCGACATCCCCGCTGTATCCCTGAAACGCGACACCGACAACTTTTCCTCCCTGTAATACGGGGCCTCCGCTGTTGCCGGGGTTGATGGCCGCATCGATCTGGATGGTCAGATGCGAATCCATCCCGGAATGCGAGTAGGGCTGGAAATCGATCCGGGAGACGATGCCCTGCGTGACGGAAAGCTTCGATCCCCCGATGGGGTAGCCGTAAACTGAAACGGTGGATTCGATGGCCGGGATGCCGCCCAACTCCAGCGGGGTGGTGCCGCGGAAGAAGCCGGGCTCCTCGACCGTAAGGATTGCCAGATCGCAGTCGTGCGCGATGTGGACGACTTTTGCGGGATGGGGCTTTGGATCCCCCTCCTTGGATACCGTCAAAAACCGCGCATTGCTCACCACGTGGGCGTTGGTCATGATCCGGTTTCCGGAAATGATGAACCCCGCGCCGACGCCGCCGGAAACCTCTCCGGGACTCCAGGGCGTCTTGTAGTCCGGTTCCTGCGAGGTCGTCTCGATCCGAACCAGGCTTTTGGCGACGGGCGCGGCCTGAACGAGCCCGGTGGCGATCACGGCGACAAGCAAATGACGAAACATCGTGCTCAACGTAGGCAGAACGGACGGTTTGACAACCGGGATTTTCAGGCCGCGAGGACCGGGGTTCCGGCAGGCGACAGGGAGCGGAGTTTTTCCACGACCCCTGGCAGAATGGAACAAACCTGCTGGATGTCGGCCGCGGAATTGAATCGGCCGAACGAAAACCGCAGGCTCGCGCGGGCCTTCTCGTTCGACAGCCCCATCGCCTTCAGGACGTGGGACGGATTGATGGAGCCGCTGGTGCAGGCCGAGCCGGCCGAGCAGCAGATGCCGTGCTGGTCGAGCAGGAGCAAGGCTCCTTCGCTCTCGATGCCGTCAAAGGAAATGTTCGTGACATTCGGAAGCCTGCGGACCCGGTCGCCGTTGATCGTGGTGCCCGGCACCTCTGAAAGAATGTGATCCTCGAATGCGTCCCGCCATTCCATGATCTGGCGGCTTCCGAGGTGGCCGAAAGCAAACTCCGCGGCTTTGCCGAAGCCGACAATCGACGCAACGTTCTGCGTTCCGCCCCGCCGAGCATTCTCCTGGCTCCCGCGCAGGAGCGGTGTGAATTTGGTCCGCCTGTTCACATAGAGTGCGCCGACGCCCTTCGGCGCATGGAGCTTGTGGCCGGACATCGAGAGAAAGTGGATCCCGCCATCGCCGAGGGAAAGCTGCAGCTTTCCAAATGCCTGCACGGCGTCCACATGGAGCAGGACTTTTTTCCTCCCCGCGATCTCCGCGATCTCATGAATGGGAAAGAGGACGCCGGTTTCATTGTTTGCCCAAAGGAGGGTGATGAGCGCCGTGTCCGGGCGGATGGCCGCGGCGAGTTGCTCCAGATCGAGTCCACCGGAGGAATCCACCGGCAGCCAGGTGATCTCGTATCCGCGCTGGGCCAGATGTTCGCAGAGCTTGATTGTCGCGGAATGTTCGACAGCCGTCGTGATGACTTGCCGCTTGTCCGGATCCAGAGCGAGCGCCGACTGGACCGCCGTGTTGATCGACTCGGTTCCGCAACTCGTGAAAATGATCTCATCCGCCCGGCACTCTGCCAATCCCGCGACCTGTCCGCGCGCCACTTCAAGCGCAGCCGCCGCCGCGCGCCCAAGGCCGTAGGCACTCGAAGGATTGCCATATCCCTCCGCGCCAAGCCAGGGAAGCATCGTCTCCAAAACCTCGGGAGCGATCCGCGTGGTGGCATTGTTGTCCAGATAGATGATCGAGCTCATGGAAACCTCCAATTTATCCTCCGCAGCGGGGCAATGCAATCCCGCTCAGGCTTTGCTCAGGTCATTTTCGCTATCCGGACGAATTCCCGGACGAGGTATTCTTCCTTTTTTCCCGGCGTCAGTTCGACGCCGCTGGCGACATCCACCCCATGCGGGCGAACGATCCGGACGGCCTGGCGGACGTTGTGGGCATTGAGCCCTCCCGCCAGCAGAAATTTGCGGTCGGAGTTTTTTGCGACAAAGTTTCTGACGAGATCCCAGTCGAGCCGGGTCCCCGTGCCGCCGTAGGCGTCTGGACGCCAGGCGTCCAGAAGCAACTCGGGGGTCTCAAATTCGAGTGCTTTTTCCAGGGCGGCATGATCCATGACCCGGATTGCCTTGACCCAGAACTTGAATCCCGAGGCCGCGCAAAACTCCGGGGTTTCATCTCCGTGGAACTGGATCCAGTCGAAGCAGTCGGCCGCGAGCAATTTCGCGAGCAGTTTCCCGTCCGGGTTCACAACGACCGCCACGCGCAGAACAGTCGGGCCGAGATCGCGGATCCAGGGGAGCGCATCGGCGGGGATCAGGGCGCGGCTGGAACCGGAGAAAAAATTGAAGCCGAGGGCGTCGGCACCTGCTTCCGAAGACAGCCGGGCGTCATAGGGATTCGTGATACCGCAGATTTTTACCTGGAGATCGTGCTTGGGAGATGAGCTCATGCAGGGCTCAGTTGAGTGTCCTCGCGTCGGCCTTTTTCATGGACGGGTGGTGCGTGATGGCGTGGATTCTGCCGTCGCTGGTCCGGAAAAACGAGCTGAGGATCCAACTGACGATCCCGATGATGATCGCTCCGAAAAACGCGCTCCAGAAGCCGTCCACATGGAAGGCCGGAATCAGCGCCGCCACCAGCATCAGCAGGAGGGCATTCACCACAAAGATGAAAAGCCCCATCGTGACGATGATGAATGGCAGGCTGAGAAGCAGGAGAACCGGACGGATGAACGCGTTGACGATTCCCAGCAGGAGAGAGGCCCCGAGGAGGGCGCCCGCCGGTTCGCACTTGATTCCGGGAACAATTTTCGTGGCCACAAAGACCGCAATCGTCGTCACCACCCATCGAATGAGGAATGCAGTCATGAGCTCAGTCTAATTCGCAACGGATATTTTTGAAGATTTATTTTGCAACGCGGGACGTTTCGGTTGCACAAAGGGGACTGCTATGTCGAAGAAGAAATCCGAAAAGGAACACAAAGACAAAAAATCCGCCGGGAAGAAGGCTGCTTCCAAGGTGAAAAAGGCCGCCGACTCCGTGCCGCAGGAAGCCGTCGTGGAGACGGCTCCCGAGCCTGTGAAACCGAAAAAGGCGAAGGCTCCAGCCAAGGCGGCAGAGTCTCCGAAGAAGGCCCCCGTCTTTTCTAGCGAAGAGATCGCGCTCCGCGCTTATTTCATCGCGGAGAGACGCGAGAAGATGGGATGGCCGGGCGACTCGACCGGAGACTGGGTCGAGGCCGAGAGGCAATTGCTCGCCGAGGCGAAAAAGAAAAACTAGCCCGCGCGCCTGCGTCGCTAATGGGGAATGCGGCAAGCGGAATTTTTGAGCAGAGACTCGAACGAGCCGGCGATCGATTCGATATCGAAGCGCTCCGCCATTTCGAGGCTGCGGGATTTCATCGCGTGGAGTGTGCCCGGGTCGGCTGCGAGACGGGTGAGTTTTTCCTGAAAAGCAACCGGGGATTCGATCGGGACCACAAACCCGTTTTTTCCATTTTCAATCAAATCGGCGAGCCCGCCGATATTGCTGCCCAGCACGGCGACGCCGCGCTTGAGCGCCTCGATGGCGGAGACCGGATTGCCCTCCGAAGTTGATGGCATGAGCAGGATGTCGGTGCGGTCGAGCACCTCCCGCATGGCATCCTCCGGAACCCACCCCATGAGCCGGATCCGGGCTTCGAGGCCGCATTCGCGGATTGATGCCTCGATTTCCGCGCGCTGTGCGCCGTCACCGATGAGCGTGAGGTGCCATGGAAATTTGCAGCCCGAAAGGGCGCGGATCATCCACGGAAAATTCTTTTGCGGATTGAATCGTCCGATCGCGGTAAGTTCGAGCGGGCTGGCGGGCTGGCGGGCGGTCGCGGCTTTGCCCCTCATGGATATTCCGTTCAGGATGATCCGGGGATCGACTCCGTAAGCGGTTTTGGCGAGGTCCGCCGCAAAGCTGCTGCTGGCGGAAATGCCGCCGGCATTTTTCCAGACCGGCCGGATGAAGGGGTTCAAAGCGCGGAAAAGCCCGTCCGTCTGGTCCGGATTCCCGCCCGGCAGGTCGCCGAGGTGGGCGGTCAAAACGTAGGGTTTTCCGGTGAGAATCCGGCAGGCCAGCGCAAGCGCCCCGGTCGGGACCGCGAAGTGGGCGTGGATGATATCCGGTTTCCAGGTCCGGATGTGCCGGAGAGCCGGAAGAAGCGAAGTGGCGATGTAGCCGGCCATCTCGGGGACCGTGCAGAAGTCGGCGCGCCTCCGGAACGCGAACGAACGGAAGACTTCCGCGCCATCGACAAGTTCCCTGGGGGGAAGCCCGCTGATCCACGCTGTCTGGACCCGGACCTCATGCCCGCGCCGTACCAGCGCCGCGGCCACATTGTGAGCCATTCTCCCGCCTCCCCCGCCGATCGGAGGATATTCGTAGCAGAGCGTCAGGATCTTCATGTCACCAGAAGCCTCCGGTAGATTTGCTCGACCTCCGCGCACATCCGCGATGCCGAAAACCGCGCTGCAATTTTTGCCGATGCCGCGCGTCCTGCCCGCGCGGCCATTTCGGGATCTGCGATCAGGCGGCGGATTTTTTTCGCGAAGATTTCTGTCGCACCCGGCTGCGCCAGAAACCCGTCAACTCCGTCTTCGACGACCTCCGCAATACCATCGAGGGCGGAGGCAACGACCGGCACCTCCATCGCCATGGCTTCCAGCAGGGTCATCGGGAGCCCCTCGAAGAGGGACGGCATGAGGAGGACATCGGCCGCAAGATAGACGCTGCGGGTGTCGGCGACGTAACCACAGAACTTCAGCCGGTCCCCGAGACGTGATTCTTCGGCGCACCGCTTCAGCAGGCTTTCCTCCGGGCCTTCACCTGCAATCAGAAAAACCGTTTCCGGATGGTGTTTGGAAACCTCCGCCGCGATCCGGATGAACTGGGTGAAATTTTTTTGCGGATTCAGGCGGCCGACTCCGGCCACGACGGGAACTCCGTCCGGAAGCCCGAGCCTCCGCCTGGCCTCCGCGCGCTTGCCGCATGCGCGCGAAAACCTCGCCAAGTCGATCGCGTTCTGGACGAGCGTGATTTTTCCCGCGGGCACGTTCTCGCGCTCGATCAGGAATTTTCTGCAGGAATCCGAGACCGCGATGAGGTGGGTGGCGAGGCGGTTGGAGAGCGTGTCGAGCGCAAGCCGGATGCGGTCATTTGCCCGGTAGTCGTCGTTCGTGTGGTCGTGGTTGAGGATGACGGGAACCCCGCAGAGCGCGCCGGTCGGCTTTGCGAAGATGTTCGATGCCACGAGGTGGCAGTGCAGGATGTCGAACTTTCCGCGTAGCAGCAGGGCCGGCAGGCTGGCCGCATACCATGGAATGAACTTGTGCGGCGACAGGGAGTGAAGCGGGATGCCGAGGGCCGCCATCCTTTCCCAGTAAACCCCGCGCCCGTGCATCGTGGCGACCTCGTGGTGGAACTCCGCCGTGTTC
>QYQL01000127.1 GCA_007280915.1 Verrucomicrobiaceae bacterium
AGATTTTGGAACGGCTGGTCGATAAGGAAGGCCGCCGCGAACTGGCAAATGACCTAGCCAGCGTTTATGTGAACAAAGCCATTCTGGTTGGTCATTCTGGTGATCACCGTGCGGAGGTGGCACTATTTGACCAAGCGATTGAGATTCGGGAACAGTTGGTCAACGAAGAAGGTCACAATGAACTGACCGATGCTCTGGCTACGCTTTACTTGAACAAAGCCTTTGTGGTTGGCGATTGGGGAGACCACCGTGTGGCGGGGACGTTGTATGACCGGGCGATTGAGATTTTGGAACGGTTGATCCATAAGGAAGGCCGCCGCGAACTGGCCAATAATCTAGCAACTGCTTATTTGAACAAGGGCAAGTGGGTTACGTATTTTGGCGACAAATCCACTCGTGTCGTCCTGTATGAAAAAGCGATAGATATTCTGGACCGGCTGGTCCGTCAGGAAGGGCACTCTGAACTATTCCCTGCTCTTGCAAATGCATTCGTGAGTAGGGCTGATGCGGTTGCGGATATGGGTGACTACCGTACCGCGGTGGAGATGTATGACCGGGCGATTGAAATTTACGAGCGACTTGTATATCAGGAGGATCGGCGGGAATTGGCCGGAGATTTGGCGTCCGCAAGATGCAGCCGGGGTGGCGGCCTTATATGTATTGGGCGAGGCGATGAAGGCCGTACGGAAGTCCGCAAGGCCGCAGCAGTATTGAAAACAGAGGTAGCCCGCGGACGTGTCGACCTCGCGAATGTTTCTAACCTGACAGAGGACTTTCTGAGCAAGCTAGACAGTAATCTGAGGTAATTCTCGAACCTATCTCATTATATTTAAACCTATGCCAAATATAAATCCCCCAACACCACAGCCTCGACCGCACCACTACAGATTCGCTTATCGCTGGATTCCCATGCTGATTTATGGCAGCCCTATGTCAGCGGCTGTATGTCATTCGACAAAAGAGCAACTCCTGAAATCTTGGATGATTGCAGGTCAGGAACTAGCGCCTGATGCAATGCAACCTCCTGACGGATTGGATTCAGAACTGTTTCCGTTCACCCCTGGGACCGATTTGCTGATTATCACAATGCCCGCACCACAGCATTCTACAGAGGCTTACTACATCGGGATTGTTGCTCCGCACCCACACGACGAAAAAACTATTCGCTATTTTGTTCTTTCACATAGCGATGCGAACAAGAACGCTGGCATGGCCCCCGGCTGTATTCGCGAGCTCACCTCGGACGGTAAAAACTTTCGCTCAATGGATTTTGTTAAACCGACCAAAATCGACTTCATTATGGCTATGCGAGTGCTCTGTGGAGATAAACCGAGCGGGTCATTTTGTATTGTTCCTCCACGCAGGTGTTCACAGGTGGAGGAAAGCGGCGAGAAAGAAGAAGCATGATCAACGCCTCCCTCAACATTGCCTGGTCCATTGCCGATATTGAAGCGGCGGCGGCCGGGTTTGACGCAATTCTTCCAAACCACTTCTGGATTGGCTGCTGCAAAGGCTGCGACCTTGATTACGAAAAGTTCCTCCACGACGCAAAACCTGACATCCAGGGACAGGAATCTCAAATCGCCAAGGATTTTCTGAACGTTCGGGATGCTCTTGCCGCCGGAATAGCCAACCCTACAACTCTCCGCCGCGCTTTGCGGGGTCGCCTTGGGAAACATGGGGAACCATCACCACGACCATTGCACAGGGATTCGGATTTACGAGCGGCGTTTATTGCCGGGAAACATCTTGCGGAAATTGCGGGTGCCTCAACAAAACCTGTTCATGTGCTTTTCAGTCTTTTGCGAACATCAGACCCGATTTTTGATGGATGCTTGGCGTCCATCGGTGCAGACAAGAAGGCGCTGACGGAGGCTCTTGAACGCTGTGTTTTGGCGGAGGGGTTCGCTGCGGAAGGGGCTGATGGAAATTGCAGAGTTTTTGACCCGGTTGAGAAGCAAGACCGGGAGTCCAAGCCAGAGGCCAAGCGGAAAACAAAATCTATTCTCGCACGGTTTGGCCGCGACCTGAATCGGCTTGCCAAGGAAGGGAAGCTCGCCCCGGTGATCGGCCGGAAGGCGGAAATGCTGCGAATCGCCCAGACACTCCTTCAAAGCCGGAAGAACAACGTCATTCTGGTCGGCGAGGCTGGGGTGGGGAAAACCGGAATTGTCGAGGGCCTCGCCCAGCGGATCGCCCAAGGGAAAGTCCCGGAGGAGCTCAATGCCACTCGGGTCATCGAACTCTCGATGTCCCTGCTCGTGGCCGGGACGAAATATCGCGGGGAGTTTGAGGAACGCATGCAGGCGGTCATCAAGGAAGCCTCGGCGGATTCCAACATCGTCCTCTTTCTGGACGAGATCCACACACTGATTGGTGCCGGGAAGGCCGGAGGCTCGATGGATGCGGCGAATATCCTGAAACCCGCCCTCGCCCGTGGGGAGATCCGGGTTATCGGAGCGACGACAATCGCGGAATACCGGCTTCACATCGAAAAGGACGCCGCGCTTGAACGCCGGTTCCAGAAAGTCGATGTCGAGGAACCGACACCGGAGGAGACACTGGAAATCCTGCGGGGCATCCGCTCCCGCATGGAGGAGCATCACGGAATCAAGATAACGAACGGGGCGATTTCTGCCGCCGTCGAGTGGTCGGTTCGCTATCTCCCCGACTTCCGGCTGCCCGATAAAGCGATTGACCTCCTCGATACCGCCTGCGCCCAGGCAAGGTTTTTGACGTTCTCCGGCCAACCTAGACAATCTGGCGTGGATCGGGAGCAGATTGCGGCAGTGGTGGCCAGCCGGTGCAAGATCCCCGTCGGCATATTGACCGAGGACGAAGGCCAGCGGCTCCGCTCAATGGAAGATGAGCTTGGTAAACGGGTCAAGGGGCAGGATGCGGCTATCAAGACGGTTTCGGAAGCCGTGCGCCTGGCACGGACGGGGCTGGGCAATCCCAACCGCCCGGTCGGATCGTTCCTCTTCGTCGGCCCCTCGGGCACTGGGAAAACCGAGCTGGCCAAGGCGCTCGCGGAGTTTCTGTTCCACGATGAATCAAGCCTCATCCGAATCGACATGTCGGAATTCATGGAGGAGCACAGCGTCAGCAAGCTCATCGGCGCCCCGCCCGGATACAAAGGCTGCGACGAGGAAGGCCAGCTCACCGGCAAAGTCCGCACCCGGCCATACAGCGTCGTGCTTTTCGACGAAATCGAAAAGGCCCACCCGCGCGTGCTCGACATCTTCCTTCAAATCTTCGACGAAGGCACCCTCACCGATGCAAACGGCCGGAAATGCAGTTTCCGCAACGCCGTCATCATCCTGACCAGCAACCTCGGCTCGGGGGAACTCGCCGCGAAGAAAGAAATGGGCTTCGGCGCGAAACCGGAAGACGCCGCAGAGATTCAGGCAAGGATGGACGAGCGCATCCGGGCCGCGATAAAGAGCCATCTGCGCCCGGAGCTGGTCAACCGCCTGTCCTCCATCGTCCAATTCCACCAACTCACCCCGGCCCACGTCCGCGAGATTGTGGGGAAATGCCTCGCCGCCCTGAACGCTCGCCTCGCCGACCGCCAAATCACCGTCTCCATAGCCCCAGAGGTAGTCGACTTGATCGTGAAGGAAGGGTTCAGTCCGGAATACGGAGCCAGGGAACTCGAACGTACCATCGAACGGTTGATATCGAAGCCCCTCGCGGAAGCCATCCTGGCCGGCAGCATCAAATCAGGGGCTGTAGTGGCAAGTCTAAAAGAGGAAACGGTCGTTTTTCGGGCGGTTGGTTGACGGTTTTCAGGCCCGTCCGTATGGAATATTCAGCAGCAGAATCAACACAAGAAAACGCCTCCAGCTACCATGAGTCACCATATCCATTACAACCATGAGTGCCCCAAGTGCGGCGCATTCTACATACCCTTCGACCAGATGGTGCCATGCCCCAAGTGCGGCGAGGTCGAATCCGAGCGTTTCGACTTCATTCCTCAGGCAGCCGAATCGGCGCAGTTCAATTTTCTGGATCTCGGTCGTTATATGCCCGATGCTTGGGCGATCAGTTGCTTCGGCGACCATATACTATTCATCATCTTTCGAGTGCTTGAACAGCATCGCCTTGACACTGCTGGACGCACATATTCCGATATTACGACTGATGTTCTTGCCAGCTTGGAGTGGGGTGACCAACTGTATCTCCGCGACCACGTTTTCGCGATTGCTTGCCGAGTCAGGGAATACCTTGATCAGGGAGAAAGCAAAAATGATTTAAATGAGACAGCGCTGTTGGGATCGGATCAAATACAAGGCATAGATAACCCAGAAGGCATTCTCAACGATCGCCCATCCTCCGGTGATGCTTCCTCTGAAACATTGCAAGAGGACATAGCATTTCGCGCATATCTTCTGATGGAGAAGAGAAGAAAAAGGGGGCTTTCACTTGATGAGACTAGCGCATGGGTCCAAGCCGAGAGGCAGATAAAAAAAGAAAACTCTGCACAAAAGCAAGTGCAGACCTTTCAGTTCTATACGCATCATCAACTGCCAAACACTGTCGAGATTGTCGGCACTGTCGTTAATAAAGACTCGACGAATAAGGTTTGCGTTTCACAATCATTACCCGAAGGCAGCATAGCAGTTTTAACAAAACACGAACAACTTCATAAGGGCTTTCTGGATGGAACTTTGCCACCTTATGAAGACCTTTCCTACGAACTGCAATCAAGTGGGGACGAAACCACAGACATTGAATATGTGTCGAGATTGCATAGCCCATACACAAGCTGGCCCAGTGATATTCCAAAGCCAACGACGCCAATACTTAGTCGTGGATCTGGCCTGCTAGGCCTTGCTCCGACAAATCCAATTCCTGTAAACACAGTTTACCATGAATACAGATACATATCAGAATTGACCTGCAGTCATGGGACTTCATTGCATGCAAAAAGATGCGGATCGTTCATCTCAGACATTTCTAAGTATCCCATTGATTGTTTTGAAATATCGACCGCGAAACATCCGACTGTTCAATATATTTACCTATCGCCATACTGTAAACACCCGGCTATATTTTTTGAACCAGAAGGCTATAAGCAAAGTCCAATTTCATTACATTTTGACAAACATTATCAAATATCCAGAGCTAAAATAGCTAATTACCAAAAACGCCTAATAAGTATATTGCAAGCCATGCCGCCCAAGACCGCGACTATTGAGACTTACCGTGCAGAACCAAATATTCTTATGGCTAAAATGCTCAATTCGATTAATGAACACTCTCTTCGCCATGATGATTACTCGAGCTTATCGAAAGAGGCACTCGATAATTTCTACAAGGTACTACTTTGGTTCCCTCTTTTAGATATCAAGTGGGGCTTACAAGCAGGCGATTTCGATCTGGTGCAAAAACAATATAAATACATTTCCTCAAATATAGGGAAACACCCACCTATTCAAATCGAAGAGTTCAAAAAACAACTAAACGATCTAAAAAGACGTCACCCTCCCAAACTCTTCAATTTTGGCTTTCTAGACATCTTCAAGGCAAAATGAGGATAAATCAAATAAAGCGACTGCGAAATGAATGACTTAATCCTGGGATTGTATCATCCTACTGGCGAGGCCATTGCCGGTGGAATGGGGAAAGTGCAGCGCGTTCACCACATCCTATGGGATGTTGACCTTGCGATGAAGCAACCCCACCCGCATCTTTTTGAAACGGAGGCACAGAAGCAGAATTTCATCGGCGAGTGCGAGGCGTGGATCAATCTCGGCCTTCATCCGCATATCGTCTCCTGCCACTATGTCCGCGAGGTGAACGGAATCCCAAGCATCTTTGCCGAGTGGATGGAGGGAGGGACTCTTTCAAGTTGGATCACATCGGGAAAGCTATATAAAGGCAGCGACTCAGATGTTTTGAAACGGATTTTGGATATCGCCATCCAATTTGCGTGGGGTTTGGATTACGCTCATGATCATGGATTGATTCATCAAGATGTGAAGCCCGATAACGTGATGTTGACCGCGATCGGCGATGTCAAGGTAGCTGATTTCGGAATCGCTAAAGCC
>QYQL01000003.1 GCA_007280915.1 Verrucomicrobiaceae bacterium
CTCGTCCGAACCGAAGATCCGGAGAAACGTTTTTCCGCCCGGGTGCAGGGCGATGTCGATATCCCAGTAGGTGAAGAGCCAGTGGGGTTCCTGGGCGACAAGAAATATGGTATCCGAACCGTAGGATCGCGGCAGATCGCCGATGTTGTCCAAATCCACCGCTCCGCATCCCTCCTCAGGAGAGGGCTTGGCCGAATCTTTGGAACGTTTTTTTCCGCCTGCTTTTTGTTTCATAGTCCGGTGTGGTTTTGCTTGAGCCGACTCAAACACCAATCACACACGGTTCCCAGGCGCAATGCTTTTCGCAATTCTTTTCCCGGAACGGAAAAAATGCTATTCGCTGACTTCGAGCCCCATCTGGCGGGCCGTGCCGCAGAGCGTGCGGAATGCCGCCTCCTCGCTGCGGGCATTCATGTCCTTCATCTTGATTTTGACGATGTCCATGACCTGCTTTTTGGTCAACTTGCCGACCTTCGTCTTGTTGGGTTCCTTGGAGCCCGCAGCAAGTCCGGCCGCCTTCTTCAGGAGAATCGCGGCGGGAGGGGACTTCGTGATGAAGGTGAAACTCTTGTCTTTGTAAACAGTGATGACAACGGGGAGGATGTCTCCCGCCTGCTTCTGGGTCGCCGCATTGAATTCTTTGCAGAACGCCATGATGTTCACGCCCTGCTGACCGAGGGCCGGTCCCACAGGAGGAGCCGGATTGGCCTGCCCCGCGGGAATCTGCAATTTGATCTGTCCAACAATTTCTTTAGCCATAGTAAAAGGGAACCGCTGTTTGAGCGGAAAAGGGGTTAAACAAATCACCTCGCCCGAGGCATGGCAAGCAGTTTTTATCTCCGGCGAGGGTGAAATCCAAGCTAGAGCAAAAAGATGGCCAGCGAGACCGCCGCGGGAACCAGAAGAACCGCATCGGCTCCGACGGCCAAAACCTCCGGTCCGATCGCTCCCTCATTGCGGGCGAGCAGGACGAGACCGGCAATGGACGCAGCACCTGCGAGCGCGGCCGGATAGGCCCCCACCCATGCCAGAGATGCAAACCCCAATCCGGAAAGCAGCAACGGAAGCATCAGGCCAAGCCGGATGGATCCGCCGCTCGAGTTCGACTCGGACCAGATGCATATCCGGACGTTCGCCGTAAAGAGTGCACCCAGCGCAAGCAGGGACCAGCCGAAGACAGGAGACAACCCGGACCAAGCAACCGGCAGAAGAGTTCCCGCGGCAAATACGAACCCCACGACCCACGCCCGCCCGGACTCCCATGCCGGAAACGATGCCCGAACGAGGTAGTAAACCACACACAGCCCGGCAACAGCCCCTCCCGTAAGCCAAAAAAAGGGAATTACGATTGCCGCCGCAAAGCAGAAGGTCAGGAAAACACTGAATCCAGCCATCACGCCGATCACGAGCCGATGCCGTTTCGCAAACCTGTGTCGGCTGGCGTTCAATGCATCGTCTTCCCGAGCATCCCAGAACCGGTCTCCGAGATAAATGCCCCACACCGTGAAAAACAAAACCGCCGTGACCTGTGGAGGGCAAGCCGTCGCCACACTGCGAACGATCAGCACCTGCCAAATCGCCGCCACAAGTGCGGCATCCAGACCAATATCGTGAACCAGAGAAATCATCCTCGAAACCCGCTTCGTTGCGTGGCGCACCATCCTGGACAACCGCTCACCGGCAGGATGGAAACAATGACATCCCGCTTTTGAAAACCTGCGGAACCCGCCAAACAAGCCCGGAAAGCAAAAATGGTGACTTGGAAAAAATGCTCGGGGAGGGACTCGAACCCACACTCCTTGCGGAACCAGATCCTAAGTCTGGCGCGTCTGCCAATTTCGCCACCCGAGCGTCACTGATTTTCAATGGTTTACAATAGACTCGCAAGAAGCACACAGCAGTTGTGCGGGGGTTTGTGCTAGATTGCAAACTTGAATGTGTAGCATGGAAAAAATCGAGAGCAACTCATACCTGTCCGAGATGAGAACACTCAAAATCGCAGGGCTTTCAGACCGGAACGGAAGGTTTTACGGAATGTATTTGGGGTTACCCTTATCCAAGATGGGGAATTGAAAAATTGAACAGGGAGTCCCTCATGCAGGGCACTGGAGAATGGCGCGCCCTCAGCCGCCGAGCGGGGCGACGACGGTGGCGGAAGCGGGCGGCTTGAAGGAGAAGTCGATGGAGCCGGGGGAAAGCAGTTTTTCGTTCGAGTATTTTGTTTCGATTCGGTCGCCGTCCTTGCCCACCATGGTGGAGGAACGGAGCCGGAGAGAACTGTCGAGGTCCAGGATCAGGCTGCGGAGCATGCGGCGCATCGGGCCGGACCGCGGCGTGAGATCGAGTCGGAACCCGTCTTCGAGCCGGGTGGCGGAGATGCGGAAGAGTGTGTCGAGGTTCTCAAAGCGAAACGCCTGGCCGAGGGCGGCGAAGAGCTGTCCGGGTCCATGGCCCGCCAGCGGGTATTTCTCGACCTGGTGGAACTCCGGGTAATACATCCATAGCGTTCTCCCGTCGCTGATGATCAGGTTGTCCGTCTTGCGGAAAAAATGGTCGGGCGGCTCGAAGGCGATCGTCCCGGACTCAACGACGGGATCCTTCCACATCGGGAGGGTTTTCGTTTCGATAAAATCCGCCTGGACCATCCGGCCAGCCCGCGAAGCGGCCAGCTTCGTAACGAGAGCCGTCGTTTCGGAATCATTGAGCAGTTGGCCGAACGAGCAGGCTGGAAGCAACAGGAGAAAAAGCAGGGATTTCACGGGGTAAGCGGAATGAATTGATACCATTGGAGCGGGTCGCAAAGGAAATCCTGCACCAGAGCATCCGCGATCCGCCGGGTGCAGTCCTCGATTGCCGTGTCACGCGCCGTGGACCGGTCGGCAGAAACCGGATCACCGGTGCGCACGACATACCGACCCGCGGGTGTTCGTCGGACGCTCACGGGAATGACCGGGCAGCCGGTCATCCATGACAGAATGGCCGGTGCCATGGAGAAAGAGATCGCTCCGCCCGGAATCTCGACAGGAAGGGATCTTCCGCCGACGGGCCGGTCCACAAGCATTGCGGTGAGCCGCCCGGCCTCGAGGGCTTCGGCCGCGCGCAGCGAAGCAAAGGCATCGCTGCCAAGCTCGATCGTCTCAGCCCCCCAGCGCTTGCGGTAATCGGCACGCCAGCGGGTGAGTCCGGACGTCGGCTCGGCGTCGGTCACAACGCTCACCGGCATGCCCGCCCGGGTAAGCACCAATGCACCGAACTCGAAAAATCCATAGTGTCCGGTGGCGAGGATCGCGCCGGAACTGAGGGCGGGCAGCGCACCTTCGATATCCGCCAGGGCAAACGCCTCATCTCCCGAACGCCCCGCAAGCCAGAAGTAGTCGGAAAGGGTCTCCGCATAATTTTCAAACACGTGCACTGCGTTCCCTGTGTCGGCGGAGCGGTCGAGCAAGCGGAGGTTGTCAGCCACCGTCCGCACCACTCCCGGCTGGGTCGAGCAATACGCCTTGGCAACAAACCTCGCGATCCCGCCGGATGCGCGACGGCCGAGAAGTGAGGAAATCAGGCGGAGCAAGGAAAAGGCAGAAGCGGTATAGCCGAACCGATAAGCGAGCTTCCGGGTATGAAGGTTCTGCGCAGTAGCGGTCACGGCCGGCATCTCTCGGAATCCCCCGCGAGCCTCATTCGACATCCTTACCATCAGGGATCACGCACCGGAACCCTCTGCTCGAAAGTCCGGAGAGGACAAGTTCAAGGACTCTCGCGCTGCTGCGCCCGGGCCCCTCGTGCATGAGCAGGATCGCTCCCGGTTTCACCCCGCTCAGGATCCTTGCCGCTGCCAGTTCCGGATCCCGCCCGGGAAGCCCGTCGAGTCCGTCCGCAGACCATCCTGCGACACGCAGCCAGGCGCGAGCCGCCGCAGGATGAACGCAGGAATTCGTGAGCCCGGCCGGCGAGCGGAACCATGACGGGCTCACGCCAGCAGCCACGCGGATGGCATGGCTGCAGCGCGCAATCTCCCCGCGAATCGCGCAGCACGGCATCGCCCAGAAGAGGGCGGAAGGATGCGAGTAGGTGTGATTTTCCAGGGTGTGCCCGGCCTCCACGATCCTCCGGCAAAGCGGGCGGTTCCAATCCACGTTTTTTCCCACCACAAAAAACGAGGCGCGTGCCTGATGGGATTCCAGAAGATTGAGGACCCGGGGCGTCTGTTCCGGATCCGGGCCGTCGTCGATCGTGAGCCAGACCTCGGGTTGAGCGGTTCGAAAATGTTTGGCGACCGGGCCGTTGAGGTCGCTGTTCCGCAGGAGCGTCGGGCCGAGGCGTAGGATCTCGTGAAGCGTCCACGCGGCGGCACGCGCGCGGCCACGCAGCAGGATGGTCGCCCCGAGGGCCGCCCCGCGCAGGGCTTGAATCTGTTTTCGTTTGGTCAGAGGCATCGCATCGATATCAATCGGGGGATACGCGCAAGCATCCCGAAACACAAGCGCACATGCACGGCCGTGAGGAGCAGGTTGTCGCGGACATAGCGGAAATGGGTCACCCCGCCCTCGGAACGGTCCGGATAGCGCACGGGCATAGGGACATTGATCGCCGGCACTCCGGCCCAAAGCAGGCGGACCGCCATGACCGTATCAAAATCGAACCGCCTCGCCCCCCTTGTGGACTCCAGAATCCCGAGCGCGGGCGCAATCGGGTAGAGCCGGAATCCGAACAACGAATCGGAGGCGCCCATCCCCCAGGTCTCCATCCGCGCGAAAAAATTCCCGACCAGCCGTCCCCTCACCCGCTCGGGTGGGGCATCGGGGCCGAAGACCGGCACACCGGCTATCAGCGAACCGGGCGACTTTGCCGAGCGCTCAAAAAAATCCTCAATCGATCCGGCCGGATGCTGGCCATCGGCATCCATCACAATGGCGTGGGAAAATCCAGCCGCTTTGGCTTCACGAAATCCCTGAAGCACGGCGCCGCCTTTGCCGGAATTTTTTGCGAGCCGCATCACACGAAATCCATCTCCATCAAGTTCCCCGGCGAGATCTCCACTGCCGTCCGTGCTGCCGTCCACCACCGCCCACACGGCGTCGCAATGCGGCCTGGCGGCCAGCATCGTCCGGGGCAGATGAGCGCCGCTGTTGAAACTCGGCAGGATGACAAGCCGTCCGCTCATTAGCCCACCCCACCTCCGAGTTCTTCCCGATACCAGGACTCGATCCGGTGGCTGAACTCCGGCGCGGACTCTCCGGAGACGGCCTGAAAAACTTTCCCGACACGGATCTTGAACCTCAGCGGCACATCTGCGGGAGTGAACAGCGAAACTCCTTTGGTCAAATGGGTGCCGTGATATTCGACCACCAGCGCGCGAACCGGGGCACCAGTCCGGACCGCCACCAGAGCAAACCCGTTTTTGAAACTGTTGACAGGCGGGCTCACCGTGCGCGTGCCCTCGGGGAACACCAGCAGGTTCTCGCCCGCGAGGATCTTTTTGATCCCCTGCCGGACGAAACCGGGACCGGAATCATTCGTGACATAGCCGGCCGCCAATGAACTTCCGCTCAGAACAGGATTCCGCAGAAGGCCCGCGCGCATCACACACGCGGAAGGCGGAAGGTGGGCGAGAAGAAAAAACGCATCCAGCAAAGCCGGGTGGTTCGAGACGAGGATCGCGCCGCGCAGATCCTGGAGTTCATCAAGCCCGCTCACCTCAAGGTGAAGCATTCCGGAGATTTTCATCCACCAGACGTAAAGCCGGAACAACCCGCGCAGGATCCGCTGGCCCGACTCCGCGGAAAGCTTGCCGCACGAAACCTTCCAAACAACCCAGAGCAGAGGGGACGCCAAGCCGCTCACAACAAAAAAGACCGCCGTCGCCACAAGCTGGCCGAAGTAGGAAAACACCCCCGTGCCGCAGCATTCGGACGTCCCAGCCATTCCGGAACTCGCTCGTGAATTTGCCATGCCCCGGCGGAATCAGCTCATCCCCTGCCGAAGTCGGCCGGTTTCCTTGATCGCCTCCACGGCGGCCGACAGTTCCGCGGGATATTTCGAATCCCATTCGGAGGGCGTCCCTGCGATCCGCGTCGTCCAGTTGGCGTCGCCGACAGCCCCGGGGATATTGAACCTCTCATCCAGACCGAGCAGGTCGGTGATCTGGTGGACGGCCATCCACGAGTTGCAGGCGAAGAGGCCCCGGATGAGCGCGGCGTGCACCTCGCTCGAAAATGGCACCGGCACCTTGAGGTCCTCCCGTCCGCAAAACCCGAGCAGTTCGTTCATTCCGGCAATCGCGGCATCCCGCCTTGCCGGATCCCCGCAGTCGGCCATCCAGTCCTCCCAGAACTTTCTCAACGGCGGATGGTCGTGCGTCGCGAACGTGGCGAGGCTGAGCCGTTGGTATTCGCCACCGGGAATCAAGGTTCCATCCGGATTCCTCTCCCACTGCGGGATCTTGAATCCGGGAATCTCCAGAGCCTGCAATGTCGGGCGCACGTATGGCGCGACCTCCCCGAGATCCTCGGCGATCAGCCGGTGCTGACCGGTTTCCTCCAGAAAGATCCGCAGAAGCATGTCGCCCTGAACGCGGTTCCGCTCGCGGTTTTCCTCCGTGCTGTCGTCCCGCTCGACGAATCCCGGAAGCCTCCCGCCCGTCAGCGCGGCCGCCTCGACAGGAGAAAGAGCCGTGAATTTTTCATTCTCCTCCGGACGCCACGGGAAGCTGTAGATGCGGAAAAAGCCGAGCGCGTGATCGATGCGGAGGAAGTGGAACACCTCGCACGATGCGCCGAGCCGGCGGCGCCACCAAGAAAAGTTGTCATGCGACATCGCCTGCCAGTTGTAGAGCGGAAACCCCCAGTTCTGCCCCCACTTCTCAGTGAAGGGATCGCTCTTGAAAACCTTCTCGGGCGGCGCGCCGCTCGATCGCGCGAGATCGAAAATTTCCGGGGAGTTCCACACATCCGCGCTGTAAATGCTCACCCCGACCGGCAGATCGCCAACGAGCGCGACGCCGAGCTTGTCGCAAGCCGCGCGCACCGTCTTCCACTGCATCCGCGCCACCCACTGGACATACCTGTAAAACCTGACCAGATCGCGGAACCGCTTTTTGTCGGCTGAAGGCAGGCGGGCCTCCCACTCCTGGGCAGCCTCCGGATTCAGATGCTCCTCCGGCCAGCCTGATGTCACCTCGCTGCCATTCCATGCCACCAGCGCACGGAACAGGCTGTAGGGTTCCAGCCAGTCGGCATGGTCGCTCTCAAACTTGGCAAACGAACGCACCCTCACCCGGTCGGACTTCCTGCTCCGGAAAACCCGGAACGCGGTCTCCAGTAATTCGTTCTTGAGCGCCTTCACGGCTCCATACTTCACCGGCCCCTCGCGCAGAGCCTTCACGTCGTGACGCGCGCAGACCTCGTCGAATGCCTCCACCGAGAGTTCCGGAAGCCAGGTCGGAGTCGTCGTGATCGTCGAGGGCTCGTAGGCCATCGAACTTAAAATATTGTAGGGGCTGTGATCGCTGCCGGACTCGTTCACCGGAAGAATCTGCACCAGCCCGAATCCCTTGGAAGCCGCCCACCCCGCAAACTCAACCAGCGCCGCGGTGTCCCCCACCCCAAGATCCGCCTGCCCCCGAATTGCGCTCACGGGGCTCAGAATGCCGGCGAGCTTGTTGTCGGGCGTGGGTTCCATTGGACCGCAACTTATCGCTTTCGGGCAAATGCTTGTCGAGAAAACTCACGGCAGGGAACCCGCGTGAGCCTCGAGGGATTCGCGCGTGATCGCGTGCCTGGCTCCACACCGCGGGCAGTGGATGCGCAAGGTCTCCTCCCCGCCGAAGAGTTCGTCGGCCTGACGGAGAAAGACTGGCGTTAGAAAATCGAGCATTTTCTCCTGCGTGCAGCCGCACTGGAACCGGTAGTTGCGGCTCTCGAGAAAGGAGAGTTCGACATCCGAATCCAGCGTCCGGATTGCAGCATCATCCAGCGAGAGGAGCCAATCCATGTCACAGTCGGGCTGCGCGGATACCATCACGAGGTCCTCCTCGCCGTGGCGGAAAAACCTGGCCGGCCGCTGCTCGCTCTTTTCGTAATACTGCTCGACGGCCGGCAAAAATCCGGCGGCATCGAATTCGACGACGCTGCGGCGCGGGGCACGCCCGTCGTCGATGACATCGGCATAAAACATTCCGCACTCGATCGCCCGGACATTTTCATGGAATACATTCGCGACGACAGCTCCCGTGGCATTGTCGCCGGTGGCAAAGACATTGACGCGGGGATCCGGGAAGTGGACCGTCCACGCACAGGTTTCCTTCCATGGCCGGCTCGCACAATGAAGCGTCAGGGCGGCCAGGGCATCACGGCCGAAGCCGTCGCATCCCGGCGGAACCTTCAGCCCGCAATCCATCCGGTGCAGATACCAGGCGGCATACAGCTCGGAAAACGAGCCGCGGGCGACGAGCGCATTGCGCCCCCGGGCAAAATACGTGCGGACCTCAACGTCGTCATTCATGGGGATCAAGCGTCCTGAGCAATTCGAGCGGCTTCCAGCGGAAGAGGCGCTCCCCCTGGCGGAGAGCCAGCCGTGAGGTCTTGTGTTTTTTTTCCACGGCGAGAAGTTCTGCCTCCCGTCCGCAAAGGTGGATATTTTCGCAAAGCACCGCCAGATCATGCTGCGATCCGAGCGTCGAGGAAAGCTTCTGGGCGGCTGCAGCAAGGCTGTCTGCGGGAGGGCCGATGACCAGCGACTGGTAGAGCAACTGCTTCACGCGCTTCCTCCACTCGTGGAAAAGAAAATCGTCCCCGTCGTTTTCACGGCACGCGGCCATCGTCCGGCGCGCGGAGCGGTAGGATGCGAGCCATGCCTCAAGCACCTGCCCGCGGGTGAGCTTGGCCAGATCGCTTCGGGTGACGAGTGCGGAAAGCTGGCCGCAGGCTTTCTGCGAGGGAGTCCAATCGTGCACAGGTTCCTCGTCACTCCCTGCGAACGCCCGCGCGGCTTCATCCGCCTTGCGCTGTCCGAGGAGCCTGCGAAGCAGATCGAGCTGGACCTCACGGTCGCGCGCGGCACCGAAACCGTCCTTGACCGCCCGGGCGCATTGGTCCAACCCCGCTAGGTCGCGCGCCTTCAATGCGCCCTCGGCCAGCCGGACAACGGCGCGGAATTTTTTCATATCCACCCGGATGTCGTGGATTCGTTCCTCCGCGCGGTCGGGAAGCGCCTCAATATTCCGAAAAGCATCCCCGGCGAGCTGCTCCAACACAGCCCGCACGTCACCACCCGGGTTTCCGGAAACGAGAAGGGATCCTCTCACCGGCTTGGTTTACCGCCGCAAAATCCCCGCGTCTATTTCCGTTTTTGCTTTTCTCGCCGCATCCGTGCATGAATGCCCGATGACCGAACGCGACATCCTCCACCCCGCCGACCGCCTCGTTGCGGCGATGGAACGAATCTACGGCTACCGGATGACCACCACCTCCGGCGGCAACCTCTCCATCCGGGACGACGACGGCACGGTCTGGATCACTCCGGCGCGAATCGACAAAGGGAACCTGCGGCGTGAGGATATCGTCGCAGTGCTTCCCGATGGCACCGTGCAGGGACGACACAAGCCATCCTCCGAGCTGCCATTCCATCTGGGCATTTACCGTGTGCGTCCGGACCTTCGCGGAATCGTGCATGCCCACCCGGTCGCACTGGTCGCATTCAGCATCTGCGGGAGGGCACCGGAAACCCGCCTCTTTCCCAAATCGCATGCGATTTGCGGTGAGGTCGGGTTCGCCCCCTATGCCCTGCCGGGCAGTGCCCTCCTGGGAGAAAAGATCGCCGAAGTCTTCGCGCACGGGCACTCGTGCGCGATGCTCGAAAACCACGGCGTCGTGGTCGGGGGGGCAAATTTCCAGGAGGCATTCACCCGGTTCGAGACGCTGGAATTCACGGCCAAGACACTGATCAAGGCCTCGGCTCTTGGGGCTGTCACCCTGCTGAATGACGAGCAGTTGGCGCTGACTGCGGAACGAAGGGTGCCGGACCGGTTTTTCCAGCCTGGGCATGCCGCCTCCCGCGAGCGGGAGTTGCGACGCGACCTGTGCGACTTCGTCCGGCGCGGATACAAACAACGCCTGCTCATCAGCAGCCAGGGAACATTTTCCGCGAGGATTCAAGGAGAGGAATTTTTAATGACACCGGCGGGAGCGGACCGCGCAGCGATCCGCCCCGGAGACATTGTTCTGGCCGGGAAGCAAGGATCAGAAGCCGGCAAGCCGCCGAGCCGCGCGCTCCCCCTCCATGCAGCGATCTACCGCGCCCATCCCTCCGTGCAGGCCATCGCCATGGCGACCCCCGTCAATGCCACCGCCTATTCAGTCTCACGAGAAACCCTCGACACGAGGACGATCCCGGAGAGTTACATTTTTCTGCGGGACGTCGCGAGGATCCCGTTCGAGGCGGCCTATGGCGACCCGGATGCGTTCGCCGCGCGCTGCCGACCCGATTTTCCCGTCAGCCTGCTTGAGAATGACGGGGTCATGGTCCTTGGCACATCGCTTCTCGATGCGTTCGACCGGCTCGAAGTGCTGGAATCGACAGCCGAGGCCCTCATCAATAGCAAACCTCTCGGAGCGGTCCGCCCGATGGACGACGGAGTGATCACGGAACTCGTCCGCGAGTTTCTCAACAAATCCGCCTGAGGCACAACCCTCTGCCCGACACGGCTGCAATGCCGCTCACACGGCCTCCGGCTTCGGAACCCGCCGCAGGGCCTCCATCAGTTCATCGGAGCGCAGCGGCTTGGTGAGATAATCGTCCATGCCGGCTTCCGAAGCCATCCTGCGGTCGTCCTCCATGGCGTTGGCAGTGACAGCAATAATCCAGACCCTGGTGCGAGACGGATCGGCTTTTTCTTCGGTCCGGATCCTCCGGGTGGCTTCCGTGCCATCCATGCCGGGCATTTGGTAGTCCATCAAAATCACATCGTAGTGCCTGTTGCGCGCGGTTTCCACGGCTTCCAATCCATCGCTCACCAGATCGGGATCACAGCCCATCCGGCGAAGCAGAATGACGGAAAGTTTCTGGTTGATCACATTGTCTTCGGCGACCAGGACTTTCAGGGAAAAATTCGGACGGCTTTGAACCGCAGTTTCAGGAACGCAGGGGCTTGACGGGGCTCCCCCCGCCGCCGTGTGAGCCTCTTCCCACTTCGACGAAGATTTCCCGGCGCTCTCGACGGGAAGAATGATATGGAATGTGCTCCCTTTTCCAACTTCGCTCTCCGCCCAGAGCCTGCCAGCCATCATCTCGACCAGCCGCCGGCTGATGACCAGCCCAAGCCCGGTGCCGCCGTATTTTCTTGTGGTGCTGGAGTCTCCCTGGGTGAACGGCTGGAAAAGCGACTCCAGCCGCTCGGGGGAGATTCCGATTCCGGAGTCGCGGACGGAAAGGTGCAGAACCGAGGGCGAGTCGAGACGCGCCTCGATCTCTACGAGGCCGTTCTCGGTGAACTTTACGGCATTGCTCAAAAGGTTCACCAAAATCTGCCGGAGGCGCGTCGGGTCGCCAAGAATCGTCTCCGGAACCCCCGGGTCGATGGAGACCCGGAAATCGATGCCCTTGGCCTTGGAAAGATGTTCGAGCAGGGTGCAGGCGTCGCGAACGCACTCGGACAGGTCAACGGGAATGCGCTCAAAGTCAAGCCGTCCGCTCTCGATCTTCGAGAAATCAAGAATGTCATTGATGAGGGTCAGGAGGGTGTCCGCGCTGGTGCGGATCGTTGACGCATATCCGAGCTGCTCACTGTCGAGCTTTGTCTCCAGTAGGAGGCTCGTGAATCCGACCACTCCATTGAGCGGGGTCCGGATCTCGTGGCTCATCATCGCAAGGAACGTGCCCTTGGCGGAATTCGCCTGCTCGGCGACGCGCGCGGCCTCCTGCGCACGGTTGATCGCGGCCATCAGGCTGGAATTCACCTCCCGGAGCTTCGACTGGGCCAGAAGCAGACGGTCTTGGGACTCCTTGATCGAACGGATGTCGGTGAATGAGTAAAGCCGGAACTTCAGCTCTCCGATCTCCAGCATCGCAGTGTTGATCAGCACCGGGCAGGGTTCGCCGGAATCGGGCGAGACAACCGATTCGAGACCAGTCGCCTCCAACCCCGAGGCGGAATCGAACAGCGCGGGCGAAATAAAATCCGCGGCATGCCGCCCGGCAATCGACTCGCCGCCGTCGGTCAACAGTTCGCAGGCGGCGGGATTCGCCTCGACGATCCGCCCGTCGGTCTCGTCCACCAGGACGATCCCGCTCTGCACCGTGTGCAGGATCGCCGAAGTGCGCCTCCGGCTGGATTCCAATTCGGCCTGGTTCGCAAGGATTTTCCGGAGCAGGAGAAAAAAGACCGAGATGAGAAGTCCAATACACAGGGCAGCGGCAACGAGAATGATCCATGCAGCGCTCGCCACCGGCCCCAGAACGCGATTTTCGTCGGAGGCCACCAGGACAGCCCCTTTCCAAGTGCGGAACGTCACGGGGACATACGAGGTGATCCAGCGCATTGTCCGGCCGTCAATCTCCATAGGCTGGACGGAACGCCCTTCAAAACTGCTTTCGATATCCGCCGACAGACGGGTTTTAAACGCCTGGGGAACCTGCATCCCGGAGAAAAGGCGGGAGCCATTTCGGATGAGGATTGGATCCCCGTTCTGGGAATAAAACACCCCCCAGAGACCGGGGTGGCTGAAACAAAACCGGGTCAACTGCTCGGCGGCAAGGGCATCGGGATTCAAAACCGCGACCACCCGGCAGGTAACGTTCCCCTCAGCATCCTGGACATCCCCCTTCAGAGCAACCTGTCTGGAATCAACTGCCGTCCAGTCCTCCACGCTGCGCAGCGGGGAAACAAAAAAATAATTCTTATCATTAATCCCTGCCATCCGCCCGTATCCTTTGTCCTCGTAAATGCGGAGCTCCGAAACAAGCGGCTGATTCAGCGAAAGGAAGCGCCGGATCGCGGCTGTCGTGCCGGACGACGCCGAGCCTTCGACAAGCAACGTCTTATAGGGAAGCGATGTCAGAGAAAACGTGAAATCCTCCTCGAACCGCACGAGTTCCGCCGAGATCTGCTGGACCAGTCCGCGTCCGAGTTGCCGGACCTCCCCGGTGGCTTCCTGGATCTGGGAGGACCTCAGTTGCAGCGTGAGGATGTAGCCACCCGTAATCAGGGCAAGCGCCGCCAACAACGCCAGAACGATCGGCAGGCGGAGAAATGACCAGATGGTCCTGGAATTCATGCTGTTCACGCTTGTGAGTTAGTTTGCGACAAATTCGACAACTTTCCAACCGGTTTCCGGAATGGATGCCGAAACCGCTATGCAAATTCTCCCGTCCAATTCGACCTGAGCGGATTCTGCGGACCTTTCGAGCAGGGTGGCATCCATCTTTTCCGCCCCATTCCGGAGTCGGCCCGAACCGGGGTTCGACTCGGAAGCCAGGGAAAGCCCCTCGGAGGCTGTCCCCTCATCCGGATTTTCCGGGTGCCTGCCACATGATAGGGAAAAAGGAAGGAGAAGGACCTTGGGAGGGGAACGTCTCATGCGTGAAGACTCACGCTCGAGCCCGGATTGCTCAAGAAAGAAACAAACCCCGGCCTCACCGTTCGAGCCGGCATCTCACGGCGACATAGTCAGCCTCCGGGAGAGCGAACTTCCGAACCTCAACAGTCACTGCGACCGCATGGAACTCGTCCACGAGCAACCTGGCGATATCCGCCGCAAGTGTCTCGATCAAGTGACGCGGCCCCTCGGATGCGAGCGCCCTCACACGCCCGGAAACCGCAGCGTAGTCGATCGTCCGCATCACATCATCATTCATGTAGGGGAATGGCGCGCTGGGTTGGATACACAAATCAACCTGAAGTTCCTGAAGTTCAGCGCGCTCAGCCTCCTCCACCCCGATCTGCGAATGGATTTTCAGCGATTTGATCCAGATTTCATTCATAAAACGAGAGCCAGCGAGTTGATATTCCGGACAACCATTGTCGGGCCAGCTTGCAGCAGC
This sequence comes from Verrucomicrobiaceae bacterium, assembly GCA_007280915.1. Lineage (GTDB taxonomy): Bacteria > Verrucomicrobiota > Verrucomicrobiia > Chthoniobacterales > Terrimicrobiaceae > QYQL01. The sequence goes on from QYQL01000003.1 coordinate 14,035, forward strand.
TTATCCACTGGATCGAACCCCGTCAACACCGCCACATCGAGAATTCCGCCGTGCCGCGCGGTTTCGATGTCGTGGACCATGTCACCCACGAATGCCGTTTCCTCCGGATTCAGGCCGTGGATCCGGAGGATTTCCCGGATCTTTTCTCGTTTGTCCATGATCCCGACGTAGCAGTGCTCGAAGAACTCAAGAACTCCGAGGCGGGCGGCCTGAGCCTCGAAGTGGGACGGTTTGATCGTGCTAAGCAGAAAGGTTCGTTTCTCTGATGCCCGGCAGAACTCAAGAAACTCGCGGGCTCCGGGCAGAAGTTCGATCTCATCCTGCAGCCCGAGGAAGTGACGCTCATAAAGCGCCTCCAGCCCTTCAGAGGTCGCCTCGGGCAGGAACTCCGCGTAAAATCCGGAGAAAGGAAGGCGGAAGTGCCTGCGAAAATCCTCGAGTGAAAGGTCATCACGACCGTATTCGCGGAAAATGAGGTTCGTCGCCCTCAGGACGGCTGAAAGGTCGTCGGCAAGGGTGCCCGACCAGTCAAGGATCACATTCTTTATCATCCCGCGTCGGCTGAGTGGGTTTTCACGCCCAGGTGACCTTCCCCTCCTTCTCGCGAATCACAACCGATTTGAGAAACTCCACACCCTTCCGAAGCCCTTCAGACGGGCTCATCAGGCTGTCCTCGTGCTCCATGGAAAGCGTGCCGTCATACCCGCAGAGCCGGAGCGTGCTCACGAAGTCGCACCAGAACTCCGGTCCGTGACCATAGCCGACGGTGCGGAAAATCCATGAACGGTTCTTCTCATCCGCGTAGTGTTTCGTGTCGAGGTAGCCGTTGACATCCGCGTTCACCGGGTAAAGTCCGGTGTCTTTAGCATGGACGTGGTGGATCGCCCCGGACAGCGCGCGGACTGCCTTGACCGGATCGATCCCCTGCCAGAAAAAGTGGCTGGGATCGAAATTCGCGCCGATGACAGGCCCGCAAGCTTCCCGCATCCGGAGCAGCGTCTCGGGGTTGTAAACGAGAAATCCCGGATGTGCCTCGAAGGCAATTTTCACGCCATGGGATTTTGCGAGTGCGGCCTGCTTTTTCCAGTAGGGAATCGCGACCTTGTCCCACTGCCATTCGAGAACTTCCAGGAAATCCGGCGGCCAGGGACATGTCACCCAGTTTGGAAATTTCGCCCCCGCGTGATCGCCCGGACACCCGGAAAATGTCGTCACGACCGGCACCCCGAGCTCCCCGGCCAGTTTGACCGTGTTCTCAAAAACCTTGTGGTGGGCCTGCGCAATTTTCCTGTCCGGATGGAGCGGGTTGCCATGGCAGGATAGCGAACTGAGTTCCAGACCGCTCGAAGCCAGGGTCCCCACGAAGCGGTCCCGCTTCGGCTTGCTGACAAGGAGTTCCGCAGGCTTGCAGTGCGCATCACCCGGGTAGGCCCCGGTCCCCAATTCCACCGAATCGCAACCCAGCCCGGCAATGTGGGCCAGGGCTTTTTCCAAGGGGAGACCGCTCAAAATCGCAGAAAAGACGCCAACTTTCATAAGGCGACGAATTCACGTCGCCCGAGGCACATGTGTCGAGGAAAATTCCCAAGGGGACGCGAAATCTTCCCGCGCACCTCGCGTTTAGATGCAGAAAACATGGATTTGGCACTCATGATTTTTGTATCTCGGTATTTACGCCGCCCATTTTTCGCCCTGGCTTGCGTAATTGAATATCAGATCAAACACATTGTTGCACTTTTCCGTGAACACAGCGCGGTCGTAGGTTTCGGGCAATTGATCGTCCAGCACGGTTTCGACGGCGGACCGGACACGCGTGCGGCTCTGGCCGTCCTTGAACCAATCTTGAACCAGCACCTTTGGCGGCTCATCCCGCAGGCGGTGGAGCAAAGATTTTGCCGCGAGGCGGACTTTTTGCGTCTCCGCCTTCGTCATCTTGTCCTTTTTGATCAGGTCGAAGATCTCCAGTTCGTCTTCCGTGAGCCCTTCGCGAATGTGCCGCTCGGATTCCGCCTTCATATCCTTGGTGAACTTCATCAGCTCATCAAAGTAGTTGTCCGCCGCCGAACTTCCGGCGTTGTAGCGGTCAATGATCCCCTGCAACCGCGTGGCAAAGGCCGTGCGGGTCGCGTTCTCTTTCAGCATTTGATCCATCTTCTTTTGGATGAATGCCCGCAAGTCGGCGATCTCGATGTTCTTGTGCGTGGTGGTCTTGAAATCCTCCGCCAGCTTCTCGAAGTTGATTTTGCTCAGGTCCCAGGTTTTGCCGGTTTGTGTGATGGCAAATTTGCGGGGGTCTTCCTTGACGGTGGAGGAATTGTCAACAACCAGGCTTTCATCCAGCAACTCGCCGACGCGCAAAGCCACGGCATCAATGTCGGTCTGGTCAATGATCGCATCGAGCACGCCTCGCAGGTATTGGAACACCGCCACGGAACGGACGACAGGCTTGCCGAGAATCTCCGGTTTGCAGGCTTCGTAGAGGCCCGTGATGGTGTTCTCGTAAACCGCGAACCCCTTCCGCCACTCGTCATTGGTCAGCATCGTGTTCGCGTAGTCATCGAAGGTGCCGACGTTTTTGAACACGTCTTTGCTTTTGAATAAAGCGGCGAGGTCAATGCCCAGCCCACCGCAGAACGCCATGCCTTGGGCGATGGAGTCGTCGAGCAGCTTGAAGAGGTCGTCCTTCTCGCGCACCGGCATGTCTTCCTTTCCCTCCCCGCCTTGCGCGTAATCCTTCAGCGCCTTGTTCATGTTCCGGAAGACGTTATAGTAATCAATGATCTCGCCGTTCTTCTTCTCCTTGCCGTTGATCTTCCATGACGTGACGCGGTTCGCGCGGGCGATGGTCTGCATCAACGTGTGGTCCTTCATCGGCTTGTCGAGATACAGCGTCGAGAGTGTCGGCGCATCGAACCCGGTCAGCCACATCGCGCACACGAAGACCAGTTGCAGCGGGTTTGCCGGGTCTTTGAAATTGTATTCCACATCATGCCCGTTCTCATCCAGCCGGTTCATCCGGTCCCGGTGTGTCTTGATGACGAGCTTCTGTTTGGCGAACTTTTTGTCCTCATCGGCCTCGTCGCTCACGATCACCGCCATCTCCACGGAGCGCATGTAATCCAACTGCTTCTGGAGCCGCTTCTTGTCGTCTTCGACTTCCGTTTTTTTGATGTGGCCGCGCAGTTTCTTGATCTCCTCCTTCCAGAGACGCTGGACCTTGTCATACATCTTCACGGCGGTGAACTTGTCCAGCGACACCACCATGCCTTTGCCGAGGTATCCGCGCCGGGGGAAGTGATACACGATGTCTGCTGCGATCGTATCCAGGCGGTCGTCCCGCTTGATCACCTCGATCTCCTGCGCAAATTTATTCTCCAGTTTCTCCTGTTGCGCGGCGTCCAGGTTCTCGTCCTCACAAATTTCCGCGAGATCCCCGGTCAAGTCGTCGTTTTGAATGAGCACCTGCGGGACGCGCTTCTTGTAGAACAGCGGCACGGTTGCGCCGTCGTCCATGGACTGCTGGAAATTGTATTCCGAGACGTAATCGCCAAACCACTGGTTCGTCTTGCGCTCGCGACCCAGCAGCGGCGTGCCGGTGAAGGCGAGATACAGGGCGTTCTTCAATCCGGCGCGCATGTTTTCGGCCAGGTCTTTGTATTGCGTGCGGTGGGCCTCGTCCACGATGACGATGATATCCTTGCGCTCGGACAGCAGCGGGTAGGGCTTGCCCTTGTCCCAGCGGAATTTCTGGATGAGCGTGAACACCAGCCGCTTGTTCTGCCCGAGAAACTTCCGCATCTCCTCGCTGTTCTTCGGCTGCGCGGCCTCGGCCTCGGTGACGGTGTTTGTGTGCAGGAAGTTCCGGTAAATCTGCCCGTCCAGATCGTCGCGGTCGGTGACGACAACAAACGTGAAATTCCCCGTCTGCTTGCGGAAGATCTTCCGGGCGTAAAAGATCATCGAAAAACTTTTTCCCGAGCCCTGCGTATGCCAGAAAACCCCGAGCTTGCCCTTCAATTCCTCGCGACGGAGGAATTTCTCGTAGGCCCGGTTCACGCCGATGAACTGGTGGTTCTGCGCGATGATCTTCTCCTTGTCCAGGTAGTAGAGGATGAAGTTCTCGACGTAATCCAGCAGCCGCTGCCGGGGGAACAGCCCGGCAATCACGCCCTCCAGGCTCGTGCCATTTGCCTTGATGGCCTCACGGTCAATCTTCTCCTTCTCATCGTCGGCGCGCAGCCAGTTGAAGAAATGCTCCCACTCGGCGGTGATGCTGCCGACCTTCGTCTCAATGGCATTCGAAAGCACGCAAAAGGCGTTCGTCAGAAAAAGTTGCGGGATCTCCCGCTTGTAGTTCGTCAGGTTGTCGTCGAACGCGGCCTTGAGCTTCACGTTGGAATTTTTCAGCTCGATGAAGACCAACGGCAGGCCGTTGACGTAGAGCAACACGTCGGGACGGCGGAAACCGCGCTCGCCTTTGATCCAGAGCTGGGTGACGACAAGATACCGGTTCTGGTCCGGATCGTTGAAATTGATGAGATAAACGCGTTCTTTTTGCGGCTGGCCCTTGGCGTTGTCAAATTCCACCGGGAAGCCATCGCGGAGCAGGTTGTAAATTTCCTGATTGGCAGCTACGAGCGTCATGGCCTTGCGCCGGTCGAGCAAGGTTTCCAGCGCGTCTTCAATGGACTTGGCCGGGATGTTCGGATTCAGCCGGATGGCTGCCTCGCGGACCCGATCCACCAGGATGACATCACTTTTTTTGGTGCGGCCGGAGCCGTCGTCCAAATCCTCCGGATCTTCCGTGTGGCAGTCGAGCACGTCAAAGCCGTGGAGATGCTGGAGCTTCTGCACCAGTGCCCGCTCGATTTGATCCTCGGAAATGAAGTTAGGCATGGGGATTAACTGACTTCTTTCAAAAATGCTTGCACCAATTCATAAGCGCGCCGCGCCTGTTGTTTCCGCTCTTCATCGGTGGACGAATTGTAAAATTCCACGACCTGAACAGGCCCATACCATTCAACGGTAGCAAATTTCTCCTTTAATATTTCGATGGCCTTGATGACATCCTTCTTGTCGGCACGCTTTTTCCAATTCGCCGCCAGTTCCTTCAGGCCGCCCGGATAGTTATCGAGACAAAAACAAATGTCGTATGCGTCCTTTGGCTTATCCCGGTTGGCCAGCGCATAGGCCTTCATGATCAGGAAATCCGCGATGGAAGCCACCTGAAATTGAACCTTGTTGGTCCCGCCCTTGATCATCTTGCCGGTGATGACCACCAGTTCTGGATTTTCAAAGGCGGCGCTGCACCCGCTGGAATCCAGTGGTCGGAATTTTTCCGTCAATTTCGGTTTGTTCTTCTTTATTTTCGCATCCGGCGACTTCAAGAAATCCACGTCCACGCGAACTGGCGGTTCGCCGTCCTCGAGATCCACCTCGGCATAAAGCTTGAATGGCTCGTCCGCTTGCTTGTATCGGCGTGTATCGAGCAGAGATTTTATTAACTCGGCATATCGTCCATCAGCCAATTTTTCGGCGTCGAGCGCGAGATCCACATCAATGCTGCCGATATGGGCTTCTTCCGCTTTTTCCATCAAAAGGTCTGGCACCCAACCACCGACCACCACGAGACAATCTTCGTAGGATTTTAGCACTTGCCCCAAATCCACCAGCACCCGGTAGGCGGCTTCAATTTGGCGAGGGCTGTAATCTCCACGCTGGCGAGGTTCGAGACTCATCATTTCATTCCTCGTGCTTTCCATTCCGGTTTCAACCGCTGTTCCAGCAAGGCTTCCGCCGCCTCATGGCCTCGCCCGCCGGAATGCCACAAATCCACATAGGTTTGCACTTCATTCGTGGCGGCCATCCGCATGTCGCCCGCCACGCCACCATCGGCCAGGTAGAAAACGCCATCGTCATCGGGGATCAACACCACGATGTTTTCTCCCGAATCCACCGGTTTGGCTTCCACCAATTCTTCGAACTTGGAGACTTCCTGCTGCCGGACATACAGCCAGGTCTTTGGTTGTCGGACGTGCGGCGCTTGAAATTCTGCCGCCGAAAATGAGGCATAGAGCGCAAACCAGCCGGTTTGCGAATCAAGGTTTGCCAGCGCCTCGCGCAATTTTTTTCCCTGCAACAAAGTGAAATAGCTCCGCCGTTCGTGTCGCGCGAAACGATAGGCATCGCGCCACGCGAACAGCAACTTGAGCGGATCGCGCAGTTGGAAACCACCGTTCGCCTCCTCAATGAACGCTTCCTCCCGCAGATAACGAACGACCTTGTTGACCAGTCCCAGGCTTGGGTCGGGAATCGGTTTTTTCAATTCGCCAAAGTGTTCCGCCATGTGACGCTGCGTCCATCGCATCCCGGTGTTCGCTGGCGCAAGCAGGGCGCGGACAACCCGTCCGGCTTCCGGCGTGCTCAGGTTCGCGGTGGGCCGGGGGGATTTATGCACCGGTGACCTGCCTGTCCGCTGGAGGCGCAGCAGTCCGGGAATGTCCAACCAATGATTGCCGGCCAGATCAAACCAGCTCCAGCTGTTTTCCTGGCATACCTCGGCCATGCGAGGTGAAATATACGGCGCGGCAAAAACCAGCACCGGCGATGGAAAAGATTCCCTGGCCACATCGATATAGGGAAACTGCGACGGGCGAGGATCGGTTTTGCATTGCACCCACAATTTTTTTTCCCGATTTTTTGGCAGCGGCAACCTGACCTCGAAATCGAACCCATTGACCAGGTTGCCCGGATGATGCCGAACCGACCAACCTTCCAGCCAAGCCACCTGCCCGAGCAATTCCCCCAACTTGGCCGTGAGGGCCTGCTCCAGTTGGGCGGGCGACAGTGGCCTGTTCATGGTAATGGCGTCGTTCACGGTTTCGTGAACATGCCAGTTATCGTGAACATTCGCAATCTCATTTTTGGGGTTTCCTGCTTACCTCGGCAGTGGCAGCGGTCAATTCCTCCGCCATGCCGGGCGGGAACTGGATGCCAAGATCCTCGACGGAGAGCTTGCCGGAGATCAGGCGGGGCAAAAGTTTGTCGCGGGTCTCGGTGAGCCGGACGTTCGTTTGCAAAAGGCAACCTATCTGGGCAAATATGGGTTTCGCCATTTCATTGAAGCTCCGAAGCAACTCTGCGGAGGGCATCCTGATGGGGACGTTCTTGAAGGTATCAATCACGATGTTATCAAAAACGCCGGATTTCGAAATGCCCTTGATATAGGTGATCGCCAATTTCATTGCGAGGAAATGGAAATACACCGACTGCTCTCCACGCGGCGCAAGCGCGTAACACGATTGGTTCATTGCCATTGGCCGGTGCGCCAGACAAAGCTCGCCAACAGTGCCGCGTGCCGTAATGAAAATAGTTTCTGCGGGGAACAACTGGCTGCTGCAGCTTTGAAGACCCTTCTCCGTCAGTGTTTTTTCTGTATCCAGCACGTAGAAACCGAAGTGTGAATCCTTCGGGGTGAAAAATGAAATTTCACCATCCCAATAAACAGCCACCTCGGTTTTGGGTGTGCCACCGCCCATGACATGAAAGGCTTCGCTCGCTGGTTGAATTGACCAGCCTTGCGGCACGCCTTTAGTGACGCGCACCTTTTCATGGCCGGGGAAGCGGAGGCGAACGAACCATTCGCGGTAGATCTCCTCGGCCAGCTTCTCCAGCAGCGCGATGCGCCGCCGGTTGTTTTCAATCAGCTCGTCATAGGCCGAGAGAATCGCGGCGATTTTCTTTTGCGTGTCTATCGTTTTTGGAAAGATGACCTTGATTTTATGAACGTGATTTCTATTCAGCGTTGGATTGGCTGAGCCGACATCGAAGTTCTCCAACTTCAAGGTTTGGAGAAAGAAGCTCAGGAACAGCGGGTCGTTTCCTTTGAAATCTTTGACCCAAAGCGTTGTATCATGCGGCCAGCAATTTGAGCGGATAAAATGCACAGTGCCAAGCGTGCCCTTCCGCCCGATTATCAAACCCGGCTTTTTGACTTTCCATTTGTTGTGGTAGCTGGAAATGCCGGAAGACGAAACGATGGGAACATTCCCGTCAGTTTGCTCGGCCTTCGTGATGTCGAAACCACGTTGAAGCGTGAGCGCGTCTCCAAGTTTGATTTGGTGGAATGCAGTCATGCGCTGCCAACAAGCTGTTTCAGATTTGTCGAAATCACAGACTCCAGTTGCGAGCTATCGACTGAGAGAGTGTTCAGTTCATCTCGTATAGAAAGCACATCGTCCACAAACTCCTCCTCCGTCTTCCCGTCCTCCTCGATCACGACGCCGACATAGCGGCCGGGGTTGAGCGAGAATTCCTGTTCCTGCACCTCAGCAGGAGAGGCGAGTTTGCAGAGTCCGGTCACGTCCTCGTATTCCGCCTTGGGGAACCGTTCCTGCAGCCACTGGATGTGCTGGTAGAAGATTTCGGCATTTTTGACTTCCTTGTGCAATTCCTCCAGCGCGGACTTGAGCGCCTTGGTTTTCTTGTCGGTTGCTCCGCGCTTGCCGCCCGCCTGCGCTTGTTCGGACTGCTGCTTTTCGTGATGGCGCACGATTTTGTCCAACTGCTTCAATCCCTCGTGGAGGGCGGCAAAGAACGGATCGAAGGCCGCGCGCAATTCGTGCTGGGCTTTATTGCGTTTCGCGACCGGCGCTGACGGCGCGGCGGCCTTCAGGAAGCTTTCGTAGCGGGCCTGGAGCTTGGCGAGCGCGGCCCATTGTTTCACGAGCCCGCGCACGGCCTGTTTCCCGTCGTCGTCGTCCAGGACTTCAAGGAGCTGCGCGGAGACCGGTTCGACGCGGGACTTGTTTTCCACCAGCCGTTCCATGCCCGCCGCGAAGTAGCGGTCCACAAGCGCAACAAACTTTTCGCGCCGGCCTTTGTGGAGCTGACTGATGATGGCGATATTTTGCACCTGCTCCTCCGAGAACTCCCGGTGGGCGCGGTCAATCTGAGTGAAGATGTTCCGGGCATCGATGAAGAGAATGCAGTCGTCGGACTTCGCCTTGTCAAAGAACCAGAGCGTGGCCGGGAGCGTGACCGTATAGAACATGTTCGAGGGCAGCGTCAGCATCGCGGAGATCAGGTTTTTCTCGATCAACGTGCGGCGAATGTCAGCCTCCGAGTGCCGGGCGTCGGAGGCGGAGTTCGCCATGACAAGAGCGGCGCGGCCCTTGGGTTTCAGCGAGGTGGCAAAGAGGTTGATCCAAAGGTAATTCCCATTCGGCACGGTTTCCTTGCCCGCGTCGGCTTTGCCCACCTTCGATTTGTTGCGCGGGATGCCGTAGGTGTTGAAGCGTTTGTCCTTCTCGACGCTGCTGAGGCTCACGTCGTCCACGTTGAACGGTGGATTCGCGAGCACGTAGTCGAATCCGCCGAAGCTCCCGTGCGGGTCATCGTAGTAGGTGTTCGCCTTCATCACCTCACCCCGCAGGCCGTTCACTGCAAGGTTCATCTTGGCAAGGTTGACGGTTTCCAGCGTCTTCTCCTGCCCATAGACGAAGACGCTGCTGTCGCCGTCCTTCAATTCTTTCCGGTGCTCCTCAATAAACTGGGCCGATTGCACGAACATGCCACCAGATCCGCATGCGGGGTCGAAGACTTTGCCGCCGTGCGGCTCGATCATCTCGACCATCAGCCGGACGACCGAACGCGGGGTGAAAAACTCGCCGCCCTTCGAGCCTTCGCTGCGCGCGAACTCGGCGAGGAAGTATTCGTAAATCTGGCCAAAGAGGTCGCCGCTGAAATCCGCCGGAATGTTGGCGAAACTTTTCAGCAGTTGGTTCGGGATATTCTTCGTCTTTTCATCGCGGGTGAGGCGGAAGTAATCGTCCTTGGGCAGAACGCCTTCAAGCTCGGGTTTGTATTCCTCGACCGCCTTCATCGCCTCCTTGAGCGCCTTCGCGATGTCCTTTTCCTCCGGGAGATTCAGTAGGTGCTCGTAACGGGCGTGGTCCGGCAGATAGAACCCGCATTTCTCGATGGCGATATCCGAGAGCTTCTTTTCCCGCCGCGTGCCTTTCAGCTTCTTGAATTCCGCGACGATGTCGGCCTCATGCCGCCGGTAATTGTTGTCGGCAAATTTCAGGAAGATCAGCCCCAGCACCGGCGTTGCATACTCGCTGGATTTGAGATCGGAATTCGCGCGGAGGTTGTCTGCGGCACTCCAGAGATCGGTTTCGAGTTGCTTGAGCTGTTCGCGGGTCATGGATTATTGAGCGGTTTGAAATTCAAGTCCATGCCGGGCATGGGAAAACTCTTTGAAGCGCTGCTTCGACGGCAGATGCCCCAGCGTGCCGGGGTGATGTCCTGTCGCAGGGATGTATTTTCGCAACGTCTCATGCCAAAATCATGATGACCTCAAAAACCGCGCTAAACTTGGCTCCGATAGAGGCTCCGGCGAGGTTTTGCTTGTTCAACACTCCGGTGGTCGCCTCAGCCATAAACAGGAATGCTGCCGGAAACAGATGGCAGGCGCGAGTCGAAAGTGGGAGAGAATTACTTTTCCGACGCCGCCCGAGGAATCTCCCTCGTCAGAAATGCCAGGGCGAAGAAGTGGTGAGCAGCCGGGGAAGAGAACGGAGGGTTCCCGTTTCTCTCACGTCGGATGCTTTGCCATTTGCTTCCGTTCCTGATACAGATTGCAGCACTCGCACAACGGATGCCGCTCCATGCCTGATTACAGTTACAAAATCACCCCCGGCCTGCGGCTTGTCGAAGAGAGATATTCCGGAGCGATCGGAATCGAATACATCAACCAGTGCCTGGAAAAAATGTCGGGGGACAAAAGCTTTGATCC
>QYQL01000135.1 GCA_007280915.1 Verrucomicrobiaceae bacterium
GCGACCGCGGCAAAGCCTGCGGCCAGACCTGCCAGCGGATGCCGGCCGACGCTCAGGAACGCGGAGCCTGCCAGGGGAATCAGAACGAGATACCCCGCGTCCGCCGCAATGCTCGACACGATGCCCACAAAAACCAGGATGTAGGCGATCGCCCATCCGGGCGACACGGCGACCAGCTTGCGGATGAGCGCCTTGATCAGCCCGGAGGCCTCGGCCACGCCGACCCCGACCATCGCCACGATGATGAGCCCCACGGCCGTGAACCCCATGAAGTTCGGGATAACGGATGCGTAGATGAATCGGATCCCCTCGGTCGTGAGGAGGCTGCGGGCCACGATGGTGCTCGTTTGGATCTTGTCAGTCACCGGATCGATCACCTGCTGGGTCACCGAGGCGCCGAAGAGGTGCAGGACGTGCGACAGCACGATGACGATGACCATGAGCGACAAAAAGATCATCGCCGGATGCGGGACCTTGTTCCCCACCTTTTCCACGACGTCCAAAATTCGTTTCATCATTCCGTCGGCCCCCGGGGTTGTTTGAGCAGTTTCCATAAAATCAGGTCCTTTCAGGTTTTCCGGACGGCAGTTCGCCGGGCCGGTATTCCGGCAGCCACCCACACGGGACCATGGCAAAGAGCGCCATGCATGCGAGAACGAAGAAGCCGATCTTGAGAGCGCGCAGGCGGGTCTCGGAGTTGATGCGGACAGCCTCGGCGATCTGCCCTGGCGCGGCGTTGATTGTCTCGAATCGCTCTTTCAGCCGGTCGTTGTTGAGGAAATTGATGCTGCCGAGATCCACCTCGGCTTTCATTTCTGCCGTGATCAGCGGGTTGTCCGTCACGCGGCTCATCACCCCGGCGCTCAGCACTCCGACCACCAGCGTGCCCATGACCGCAGTTCCCACGGCAGCAGCGAGGTTCTGGGTCACGCCGCGCAGGGCGCCCACATCGCCGGCCAGTTCCTTGGGCGATGAGGTGACCAGCACGTTGAAGAGGAGTGTCACCAGCGCGCCCTGCCCAAGACCGACCGTGATCAGACCGATGATGACGGGAAAGACGCTCCAATCGTTGCTCACGACGAATGCCAGCCACAGCGCCCCGACAGCAACCAGCCCGAAGGCGGTACGTGCGATGGTGCGCGGAGCGAACCTGCCATAGAAACGGACGATCAGGATCGCGGTGAAAAACACCGTCAGCATGAAGGGCATCATCGCCACCGATGTCGCGGCGCTGGTGCGTCCCTGAATGATCTGGATATACAGCGGCACGGTGAAGTTGATCGCCGCTTCGGTCGCAACGATGAGGAAAAGCGTGAGGACGGCTGCCCATTCCTTCGGCGAGTCGATCACTTCCAGCGCCAGCAACGGCGTTTTCCCCTTGGTCGCCTGCTTGTGACTCCACAGGAAGAACGCCATGAAGATCGCAATGCCAAGGCCGATCATGAGCGGTGCGGGCGACACTCCAAACAAGTCGAACGGCGCGGCCGGCCGGGCCAGCGTCAGTCCCCAGTTCCGCAGATTGTTAAATCCGAAGCTGATGAGAATCACCGCCGCAGCCGAGAGCACCACGCCAAAGGCATCGATCTTCACCGCAGGATTGGGCGCGGATGGCTTGAGCTTGAAGCTCAGGAGCAGCAGGACGGATGCGTGAACGATGAGCAGACCGAACGCGAGGCGCCAGTTGATCATGGCGACGTAGCCGACAATGACAAACGCCAGCACCCCCGCAATGGCCCGCGCGGAGCCGAGCCAGCCCACCGCCTTCGCCTGCTGGGCACCCTTGTAATGATTTGCGATCAATGCGACCAGCGAGGGCACCAGCGAGGCTCCCGCGAACCCGGCCAGAGCCTGTCCGGCCAGCATCACTCCTGCCGTCGGGCTGAGCACCATCGTCACCATCGCCACGAGGAAAAGCGCCACCGCCACCTGGAAAAAAACCTTTGAGCCGAATCGCTGACCGAGCTTTCCGCCAAGCATCACGAAACCCGAGACGCCCAGCGAATACATCACGATCGCCGTCCCCACCGTGGTGGGCGGGGTATTGAAGCTGCTGACCATGCCGCTCATGGAAACCGGCAGGGCGGCGACATTAAATGACATCAGCATCTGGCCCATGGCGATCACGACCATCGGCAGCCAGGATGCGTTTTCCTCGATGTCAGGCGAAGCGTTGGAAAGGGTGTTTGCTTTCATGTTTTTCAAGGTTGGTTCTGCAGACTGGGGTGCGGCGGCTTCGGCAGCGCCTGCCTTTTCAAGCCTCGGGTTGCGAAACAAACAGATCCATGCCCAGCTTTTGTGAGAGGAACTTGGCCACGAGTTGACCCTTCACGCTGTTGCCGGCCGCATCGAGTGGCGGGGCAAACGTCCCGAGCCCGCCCTTGCCGGGCGAGACAGTCACAATCCCGCCGCCAATCCCGCTTTTGCCTGGAAGCCCGATGTCAAACAACCAGTCACCGGACGTCTCATAGAGCCCGGCGGTCGCCATCACGGCGAGTGCGTAGTGGCAGACACTTGCGTCCACGACGCGCTCTTTGGTGATCGGATTGACGCCGCCGTCCGCGAGCGTCGCCCCCATCACCGCAAGATCTTTGGCGCTCACGTTGAGCGCGCACTGCTTGGTGTAAAGGTCCACCGCCTGCGCGGGATCGATGTAAATGCGCCCGAAGCTCTGCAGCATACGCGCGATGCTTTGATTGCGAAAGTTCGTCTCCGACGCCGAGACATAGACCTCGTCATTCAGCGGAAGCGTCCGCCCGGCAAACTTCGACAGCCCCTCATGGATGAATTTCCATTTTTCCTCGAAGCCGTCGCCCGGCACGAGGCTGGTCGTGGCGATCGCCCCCGAGTTGACCATCGGGTTCGTCTGTCCGCCCGGCCCGCGCTCGATGCCTTCCAACGAGTTGAACGCCCGCCCGGTGGCATTCACGCCGACCTTCTGACGAACCTCCTCGACGCCCACCGCCTGTGCGACCAAGGCAAAGAGGAACGGCTTGGAAACGCTCATGATCGTAAACTCGTAATCCGCGTCTCCGGCCGAAAAAATATTCCCGCCGGTGCCGACCACGCACACTCCGAACAGCCCGGACGGCACGCGCGCCAGCGCCGGATAGACCTGTGAGTTTGCTCCTTCCGTCCCGGATCGGAATCGCTCGTGAGCCTCGGCCACCAGCTCTTTCACAAGATCTTCCGGAGGCAAGTGCCCGGTGGAAACGAAGGAATCGGCTACGAGGGCTTGGGGTCGCGTCATGACTGAAAAATCCGTTGCCATCTAGTCCTCTTTGACAACCCGTTTCAACAACAATCCCTTATGCTTCGGACCTGAAAAGTTCATGGGACAATTGTTTATTGCCTGCGCAAAGGCGCTCCCGAGCCAGCCCGACATCAGCGGGCTACGGCTCGAAATCCTCATCCGAAAGGCTTCCTCATGAATCGTGGCATGCCATTTGCTTGGGTTTTTTTGGAAAAATCACTTTGAGATCCGGAGAAATGTGCTTTCTTTTTAACCTTTAGACGAATGGAGACACGTGAATTTGATATCCCGCGCAGGCGGCTTTTCGGGCTGATCCTCTGCACGGGCACTGGGCTTTTGATGGGTGCCGGCAAGGCGGATGCCATGTGGAATGTCATGGATGTCCTCCGCGGACTGGATCCGGGCACAAGCGACAACAGCGTCCCTCCCTCGCTCCGTGGGGTTCTCGGATCCAACGGTGATGTCTACCGGAAATTTCTGAGCCGGATCGGGCTAAAAAAAATTTCCGTGCAGGACATCATGAACACGCATGCGAAAGCGCACGGCCACATCCACAACACGCTGCCGCCGCGGCAGCTTTGGGGAAATATCCGAAGCACCCTCCTGACGCTCGACAAGGTGGCTGTCCGGCTGGGCGAACCGGTCGGAGAAGTCCTCTCGGTTTACCGGTGTCCGGCTTATAATGCCACTTGCCCCGGCGCGAAGAGCAATTCCTACCATCTGCGCAACAACGCGATCGACGTGAGGTTCAGTTCCTCTCCGCGCAAGGTCGCCGCCACCGCGCGCGACATGCGCAAGCAGGGACTCTTCAAGGGCGGCATCGGCCGCTACCCGGGCTTCACCCACCTCGACACCCGCGGGTCGAACGCCGACTGGTAAGCGCCGGATTTCCGGCTTGGCGCTTCCTGCCATCCATGCGATGCAATGGGTGGCCATGAAAATCTACACGGGAACCGGAGATAACGGTGAAACGAGCCTTTTCTCCGGACAACGGGTCCAGAAAAACCACCCGCGCGTCGCGGCCTATGGAGCCTTGGACGAAATGAACTCTGCTCTGGGTGCAGCCGCCGCATCATCGCACGCAGAAGAAATCGAGACCGCTCTCATTGCTATCCAGCGGCTTGTGTTCGATCTGTGTGCGGACCTTGCCACCATTTTCAAACCGGGGCAGACGCCGCGCATCACCACCGAGACGATCGATTGGATCGAAAAGGAAATGGATGCTCTCGATGGAAAGCTGCCAGAACTCGACTGCTTTGTCCTTCCGGGCGGATCTCCGGCGGCAGCACACATCCACGTCGCCCGAACGATCGCCCGGCGCGCCGAGCGCGAGGCATGTTCCATTCCGGAGCAGGAACCCGCCGCACGGGAGCCGCTTGTTTTTCTCAACCGTCTCTCGGATTACCTGTTCCTTCTGGCGCGCCGGGAAAATCAGCTCTCGGGAACAAAAGAGCTGGAATGGCGTCCGGCAAAATTACAAAAAAAAGCCGCCGGCGCATCAGGCGCCGGCGGCTGAAAATGCCAGCCCGTCAGTTCGGATCGCGCTGATAATCGCGGACGTAGTTGTAACGGGTGTCGAACCCGAGCTCCGGCGGAAATTCCTCATAGCCGGAATTGATCCACGGAATGTCGCTGCGATACGGAGGATAGTAGGTGCCTTTGTGGGTCGGGAACGGGAAGAGTGCCACCTCGTAGATCCCGTAGCCGAGACGCGCGAAAAACCGCCCCACTCCGCGGACCAGCCCGTAGCTCCATGCCGCAGAATTCCCCTCGGCGTAGTTCACCGCAAAAATCTGATCGGGAATCTCTGTCACTCCGAAGGCGATATTGCTCAGCCCGCGGCCGAGTTTACGGGTCGGCCCTTGATCGGACGCAGGGGGAGCCTGGATGTCCGCGTGGGCGGACAAAGCGAATGACAGGGTGATCAGGAGGGCAGCAGCTGCTTTCATACCACTGACTTACCACAAAAAATCCTCCGGAAAGCAAGAAGAAAACCAAGCGGTTGCAAAAACTGTGACGGCCGGATTCGTAGGAAAATTGGTGTTCCGCGACAGATTTCCGGGTATGTCTTCATGTAATATGAAAGCCATCCTCGCCATTGCCGCGCTGACCGCGACCCTTCACGCCGCCGATCCCTCCGGTGCCCTTGCTGGCCTCCAAAACCTTCCCGCGAAATACCGGGACGGCGTGCTCAAGCTTTCGGCTGACAATGCGGACCCGAACCCGGACACCTGGTATCTCGTCGTCCAGCGCAGCGGGGACGATGCCAATATCCGGAACCTCACCGTGGCCGACGGACAGATCACCTCGGACCGCCGGACGCTCGGCTTCCGCGAAATCTTTTCCCAGGCGAGCCCGATCTCTCTGGCCAAGGTTTCGGTGGATTCGCGTGACGCCTTCGGGATCGCCCAGCGTTACGCGGAAGCAAACGGGAGGAAGGTGGGAAGCGTGAGCTTCGCCCTGCAGCAAAGCGGCGGAAGCGCGGCACCGGTCTGGTCGATCTGGTGTTACGGACCGTCCGGGTCGTATCTCGGACTGATGAAGCTTCTCGCGACGGACGGCACGGTCATCTACAACGACGCGTTCGCCCGGAAGCCCTGATCCCCGTGGAGGCTTACTCGCTCACCAAAGACGACTGGGAATCCCGTCTGGTCGGAATGGGCGAGCCGAAATTCCGCGCGTCCCAAATCCTCGAGTGGCTGTATGCCAGGCGCGCGGAAAATTGGGGAGACATGACAAACCTCCCGGCCGGGCTGCGGGCGAAACTCTCGGAAGGCCTTCCCCTCACGCCGCTGGAAAAAATCCGCGAGACCGGCTCGGCCGACACCACGCGCAAATTTCTCTTCCGCCTGGCGGACGGACAGATGATCGAGAGCGTTCTTATCCCCGCATCCCCGGCGCTTTATGGCGAAGCCTCGGACCGGCGGACAATCTGCATTTCCAGTCAGGTCGGCTGCGCCTACGGGTGCAAATTCTGCGCGAGCGGGCTCGACGGATGGAAGCGGAACCTCACCGCCGGCGAAATCGTCGGCCAGTTCGTTCGCGTCGAAGAACTCTCGGGTGAAAAGATCAACAACGTCGTCTTCATGGGGATGGGCGAGCCGATGGCAAATTACGACAACCTCCTGCGCGCGATCGGCATTCTGAATGCGCCATGGGGCATCGGGCTTGGTGCCCGGCACATGACGGTCTCCACCTCCGGACTTGTTCCGGGCATCCGGGATCTCGCCGTGCAACCGCTCCAAGTCCGCCTCGCCATCTCGCTCCACGGCGCGACCGATGACGTGCGCGAAAAAATCATGCCGGTGAACAAAAAGTATCCACTGGCCGAACTGCTTGCCGCCTGCGCGGATTACGTAAGCAGCAAAAAGCAGAGGCTCACGTTCGAATACATCCTCATCTGCGGCATCAACGATTCGCCCGACCAGGCGAGGGCGCTGGCCGCGCATGCCAGGAAGCTCGGGGCGAAAATCAACCTCATCCCCTACAACACGGTTGACGGGCTCGCATGGGAACGGCCGGAGCAGGAGACACAGGAGGAGTTCCTCGCCACGGTGCGCGCTGGAGGTGCCGATGCCACCCTCCGCAGGGAAAAAGGCCACGACATCGCGGCGGCTTGCGGGCAACTCAGACTTCAGGTTGAAAAATCCTTTGCAGTGCCCGCGCCGCTGAATTAACGGTTTCGTGATGTCTGATGACGACAATATTTTTCCGGAGGAAATCTGGGACGAATACCAATGGGAACGGTTCCTTCAGGAACAGGACCGGAACACCGAAAAATACTTCGGCCTCCTCGAAAAATATGTCGATCACCCGAACCGCGACGAACTGATCGCCCGCGAAATGGGATGGGACTTCTGCCAGGACGACCGGGAAATGGACGAGATCGACGAACTCGTCTGCGAAGAGGAAATGGTCGAAATGGAGGAGGATGGCGGGGAGTTCGAGGCCTTTTCCCGCTCGCCGATCTACAAGGATACCCTGCGCCTGCACCGCTGGATCAACAACTGGATCGAATCGGACGAGCGGCTCCGCGATCACCCGGAAGCCGTCCGGTTTGCCACCCGCTCCGCGGTCTGCGGAGCGAAGCTCGCCGCCGCGCTGTGCGGCGAGGAATCGACCGAGATCGGCATGACGATCGCCTACCTGAAGCGCGCTCTCAAAGCCGCGAACGACGCGCTGGATGCCGCCGCGCGTCTGGTGGAAGCCGGGCTCCTCGACAAGCGCCGCGCGAACACGGCCCGGCGCCATGTGTTCAGGATCCGCAACCGCGTTGTGGATTTCATGAGCGACTACCGCGCCGAATGGCGCAAGCGCTACGGGGACAGCTGAATTCCGCGCGGCTCTGCGGCCGCGCTGGCGTCCAGAAACATTTTTCGGTCACTTCCGTTTTCCCCCGCTGAACGAAACGGTCAATTGCATGTTGCAGACCGCAACCTGCACAGACCATTCTCTATCCGATGCCAGATATCCCCGACATCCTCAAGACGCTCATCGCGATCGTCGTCCTGATCAACCCTCTGGAAGGCATTCCCCTTTTTCTGGCGCGGACAGCCACCATGGGCGACGCGGCCCGGATGACCGTGGCCCGCAAGGCATCGCTGACGGTTCTCGCGCTTCTCCTCGGGGCCATGGCTGGAGGAAAGGCGATCCTCTATCTGTTCGGAATCCAAATCGCCACGTTCACGATTGCCGGCGGGATCATCATTCTTCTGATCGCCCTGAAAATGGTGCTGGAAGCCCCGAAGTCGGACACCCCCTCGGCGGCCCCCGCCGGTGACTTCGCCATCGTGCCGCTCGGAACTCCGCTTCTCGCCGGACCAGGACCGATCAGCAGCGTCATCGTTTTTTCCAGCAAGGGAATTGGGCAACATGGTCCGCTCTGGATCAGCGACGTCGTTCTTCTGGTCCTCATCGCCGTCTCCGCTCTGATCACCTATCTCTCGCTGAGGACCGCCCTCCCGGTCGGCAGGTGGCTCGGCCCGACCGGAATCAACGTCCTCACCCGCCTCGCAGGAATCCTCGTCGCCGCCATCGCACTCCAGATGATTCTCAGCGGCCTGCTCGAAACATTCCCCGCATGGAAGTAGAGGAAAGTGAGCAAAAGGAGTCTCAGCCTGCTTTCGACATTTTGAGGCGCTGGCGCGGACAGCTTCGCTGGGCTTGATCCCGCCGCCGGGCGGGCATAGGGTATTTCTTTCTATGAAACGCGTCTCGATCTACGACACCACCCTGCGCGATGGCACGCAGGGCACCGGCATCTCGTTCTCGGTGCTGGATAAAATCCGTGTCGCCGAGAAGCTGGATGCATTCGGTGTGGATTATATTGAGGGCGGATGGCCGGGGTCGAATCCACGGGATGTTGCGTTTTTTGAGGAGGCCGCCAAGCGGGAGTGGAAGCACGCGAAGATCGCCGCTTTCGGCAGCACCCGTCGCGGCGGAGTGACCGTTCAAGACGATGCGCAGGTGCGCACGCTCCTCGATGCGAAGACGCCCGTTGTCACGATCGTCGGCAAAACATGGCTCCTGCATGTCACGGAGGTGCTCAACGTCACTCCAGAGGAAAACCTTGCGATGATCACCGAAACGGTTGCCCATCTGAAGGCGAACGGCCGCGAGGTCTTCTACGATGCCGAGCATTTCTTCGACAGCTACAAGGATGATCCCGGGTATTCCCTGAAAACCGTGAAGGCGGCGCAGGATGCCGGGGCCGATCTCGTCGTGCTTTGTGATACGAACGGCGGCTCGCTGCCGGAGGAGGTCGGAAGGATCACCGCAGAGGTCATCTCCGCGCTGGGCCGCCCGGTCGGCATCCACACGCACAACGACAGCGGACTCGGAGTCGCGAATGCGCTCGCAGCAGTTGCCGCAGGAGCCAGCCAGGTTCAGGGCACGGTCAACGGCTACGGCGAACGCGTCGGCAACTGCAATCTCACGACGGTCATCCCCACGCTCCAGGTCAAAATGGGCCTGTCGCTCGTTCCCGACCTCGCGCGCCTGCGGGAGCTCTCCCGCTTCGTTGATGAGTTAGCGAACGTTCCACAGGACATCCGCGCGCCTTATGTCGGACCCGCCGCTTTTACCCACAAGGGCGGGCTCCATGTCCACGCCGTTCAAAAGCTGGCGCGAAGCTACGAGCACATGGATCCGGCACTGGTCGGCAACGCCCAGACGATCCTGGTCTCCGACATGTCGGGCCAGAGCAACATCCTCGCGAAGGCGAAGGAGTTGGGATTCGATTTCAAAAAAGGTGCACCTGAGGTCGCTGCCATCCTCCGTCAAGTGAAGGAAAGCGAGGCGGCGGGATACGAATTCGAGGCGGCGGATGCATCGTTCGACCTGCTCGTGCGCCGCACGCTCGGCCGTCACCGGCCGCTTTTTGACCTGCGCGAATACCACTGCTCGTTCCGGCGCTCGGCCCTGCACGGATTCACCACCTGCGAGGCCACGGTCAAGCTCCAGGTCAACGGGGTTTCGGAATACACGGTCGAGGAGGGGGACGGTCCGGTGAACGCGCTCGACGCCGCGCTCCGCAAGGCCCTGCGCCCGTTCTACCCGTGGATCGACGATCTCCGGCTCGCCGACTACAAGGTGCGCATCGTGGATGGTTCGCGGGGAACCGCCGCGCGCACCCGCGTCCTCATTGTTTCCACCGACGGCCGTGCCTCATGGGGCACGGTCGGGGTCTCGGACAACATCATCGAGGCAAGCTGGCTCGCGCTTGTGGACAGCATGGAATTCCACAGCCTCAAGCGCCTCGCCGGCTGACCCGCCAATACGCCCAGGCGGAAAGCGCGAGCAGCACGAGCGCCCGAACCAGTCCAACTCCCGTCGAGACCCGAAAAAATTCCAGGGTTCCGAAGCATGAGCACTGGACATCGAGCCCGCGCGCAAGTGCCGAGGCATACAGGACAACAAATGCCAGGGACAGCCCGGTCGCGGCCAGTGCAGCCGGACGGAGGAACCTCTTCGAGAGAAGGGAAACTCCGACAACAATCTCAAAAACCGGGATGCCCAGCGCCAGCGGCGTGACCGCCCAGATCGGCAGCAGCCGGAATGCCGCCATCCCGTCGGCTACCCCGAGCGGATCGGGCAATTTGAGCACGCCGGCCGAAACAAAAACCAGAGCGAGGAGAATGCGCGCGATCATCGGGAAATTCCTGCAGAAGACCATTCCTCCCACCCGCCGGCGAACACCGCCACATCGCGGCAACCCATTTTCAAGAGCGCCCGGGCCACAACCCCGCTGTCCTCGCAGTCGCCACCGGAACAATACACGATCAAAAACCTGTCTGCGGGAATCCCGGCGGGCAGGCTTTTTTTGATTCCGGAAACCGGCAGATTCACCGCGCCGGGGATGTGGCCTTCCTCGAAAAAATCAGATTCGCGCGCGTCAATGAAAACCGCCGTTCCATTCCGCCAGGCGGACTCGACCACCGCCATGGCAATAACCGCAGGATCTTTCGCTCCCGCCTCCTTCACCCTGGAAGCGCGGTCACGATAAGGAAACGACAGCGGATCCGGGCGGATCCGGTTCGCCAGAACGCCGGTCGCAAGCGACAGCAAAAACGCCAGCGCGACGAGAACAAGATCCCGGAGAAATATCCGATGCAAAACGCCTCCCATATGCAGGTGCCATTAACCTCAAAAACCAATCCCGACACAAAACAATTGTCCCCGGACAAATGAGTTCAACGCTCGGGAATGATGACCCGGAGGATGAGCTTGTGCTTTTCTTTGTCCGACGTCCGGACGATGGCCATCTTGACCTGCTCGCCGGTGCGGTTGCCGGCATCGAAGCGGACCTGCACGGATCCGCTGCCTCCCGGCGGGATTTCCTTGATGTCCGCCTTGGCGGAAGTGCATCCGCAGGATGTCTGGATGCCGGTGATCTTGATGATTTCTGATGTCGGATTCCGGAAGGGGAATGTCGCCGTATAGACTTTTTCACCCGGCTTGGGATCCATCCCGCGAAACGTCGTCTCCCACTCAAGCCCGGCCAGGAGCGGGCCCGCAAACGAAAGGAAAAAAAACAAAAACGTCCGTCTCACAGATCCCTTTTCGCCTCTGGCGCGCCGAATTTGAACAAAAATCTTTGCCCGCGCATGGCCCTCACTTTTCTGTTGTGCTGCTGGGCTGGCATGCATTCTAATACAAGTCTCTCCCAACGAGCCCTACATGGACACGATTCTCGAATCGCGCGAACTTCAGGTTGAGCGCAAGCATTTCTTCATCGAATTCCGCGAAAACGAACGCGGCCGGTTTTTGCGGATCACCGAGGAAGCCCATGGACGCCGGAACACCGTGATCATACCGAGCACCGGTCTTGAGGATTTCGAGCGCGCCTTAGACGAGGTGCTCTCCGCCGCCCCCGAGTAGCCGCCGCGGGGGAAGTTCTGGAAAAATCCTCCGTTTCGTGGGACATTGGCCGTCATGGCCGATGGCACGAAAGCTCTGAGAAAATCTCTGCAGGTTTACAAGGGACTCGTTGAGGTCAGCGCCGCGATCAACTCGATCACCGACTACGGGGAGCTCCTGCGCGAAATTCTCAATGTGGCCCGGCGGGTGTTCCTTGCGGAGGCTGCCTCGCTGTTCCTCATGGACGCGGAGTCGGGCAATCTGGAGCTTTCCATCGCGACACGAGGAGAGAGCGGGTATGTCGAGCCGAAGCTGACCGTTCCGCGCGGCAAGGGCATTGCGGGATGGGTCCTGGAACACGGCAAACCGCTTGTGATCCCGGACGCCTACAAGGATGAACGGTTTTTCAAGGAGGCTGACCGGCTAACCGGGTTCACCACGCGGTCGATCCTGTGCGCGCCGCTGAAGCGAGACTCTCAGATGATCGGCGTGCTCCAGATCCTCAACCCGCGTGAAAAAAAATCGTTCGACGAGGATGATCTGGAGGGCTTCTGCGCGTATGTGAACCTCACCGCGATCGCGATCGAAAAATTGCGCGCGGTGGAGCGAATGCGAGCACAGGAGCGGATCGACCGGGATATCGCCATCGCAGCGGAGATCCAAAGGGAGCTCCTCTCCCGGGCGATCCCGGCCCGCGTGGGAGGAGCTCATTTTTCCGCCCACAACACGCCCGCGACAAATGTGGGTGGAGATTTTTACGGGGTTTTCCCCGGGGGAAACGGCGAGATCTATTTTGCGGTCGGCGACGTGTCGGGCAAGGGGATCTCGGCCGCGCTGCTGATGGCGCAGACGTTGAGCGCCATGCATTTCGTCTTCGGCTCGGCCACGACGCCCTCGAAAGCTCTCGCCCTCCTGAACGAGACGCTCCACGCCAACATCATCCGGGGAATGTTCATCACCACCCTCGTCGGAAAGATGAATCCCGCAAAACGCCGGGTCGAACTCGCCAGCGCCGGGCACTGCCTCCCCCTGCTCGTAAAAGCCGACGGCAGCGTCAGCAAGCTGGCCACGCCGGGAGCGATGCCGATCGGGATTCTCCCGAAGGTTCATTATGACCACGGCGAGGTGGTTCTCGATCAGGGCGACCGGCTCGTGCTTTACACCGACGGCCTCAGCGAGTCCCGCCGTCAGGGAACCGATATCCTTTTCGACGAGTCTTTGCCACAGGCAGCCTCCGGCCCGGCCGTCTCGCCGGATGAACTTCTCAACCGGATCGTGCTCGCCGAGCGCCGGCACCGGGGAACCGGCCCCCAGCTCGACGACCTCACCATCCTTGTCGGAGGATTCGAATGACGGACAAGGTCTGCTTCACAAGCGACACATGCCATTTGGCGGACGTCCGCGCGCGGGTGCGGACATTTCTTTCCGCAAACGGATTCGACGACTGCGCCTCCGAGTTGATGGTTCTCGCCCTCGACGAGGCCTGCACAAACGTCATCCGCCACGCCTACGGACACCAGTGCAAGCCGGTGCGCCTGGAAATGACCACCCTCTCCGGAAAAGTCCGTTTTGTCCTGCGCGACTACGGCAGAAAGTGCGACCCGTCGAAAATCAAGAGCCGCGCGCTCGAGGACATCCGTCCCGGCGGGCTGGGCGTTCACATCATCCGCCAGGCATTCGACCGTGTGACCTATCTCCCGCAGGCACGGGGCACCCGACTCGTGTTGGAAAAATCACTCCCAGCCTGAACCTGAAAAATCCAAGCGACCTCCTGTTCAGGCTGTCTTAGCCTGTGCGCTGAGAAAGTAATCGTAGGCGTTGCGGATGCCATCCCGGAGAGAGATTTTCGGCTTCCATCCGAGCGCGAAGAGCTTCGTCATATCGAGAAGCTTGCGCGGTGTGCCATCGGGCTTGGACGTGTCGAAGGCGAGGCCTCCCTGAAACCCGAGCACCTCGCAGACCGTCTCCGCCAGCTCGCGGATCGTGATATCCTCGCCGCATCCAATGTTGACGATTTCCGGGGCATCGTAGTTTTCGAGGAGAAACACGCACGCGTCGGCGAGGTCGTCCACATGAAGGAACTCGCGGCGCGGGCTCCCGGTTCCCCAGATCGGAATGTCCTTCGCGCCCGACAACTTCGCCTCATGCACCTTCCTGATGAGGGCTGGCAGGACGTGGGACGTATGGAGGTCAAAGTTGTCGTTCGGGCCGTAGAGATTCGTCGGCATCGCGGAGATGAAGTTCTTTCCGTATTCCTTCGCGTAAGCCTGGCAGAGCTTGATGCCGGCGATTTTCGCCAATGCGTAGGCATCATTTGTCGGCTCAAGTTCTCCGGTAAGAAGCGCGCTCTCGGGAATCGGCTGCGGGGCGAATTTCGGGTAGATGCAGGAGCTGCCGAGGAAGAGAAGTTTCCGCGTCCCGAAATCCGCGGCTGAGCTGATCACGTTGTTCTGGATCGTCAGGTTTTCGAGCAGGAACTCCACGGGCTTTTCGGAATTCGCAACAATCCCCCCGACCCGCGCCGCCACGTCCACCACCACCTCCGGCCGCTCGGCCTCGAAAAATCTCCTGACAGCCGGACGGTCCAGAAGGTCCAGTTCCTCGCGGGTGCGGCGGATCAGGTTCTCATACCCGCAAGCCTGCAGACGCCTCACAATCGCGCTTCCGGCCATCCCCCGGTGCCCGGCCACAAAAATTTTCGATCTCCTGTCCATGCCGTTGAAAACCTACAAATGAGCGACCCGCATGGGAAGCCAGATCCTTTGCTATTTCTTCGTGTTTGCGCACTCTAGGGCGGCGGGGAGGGTCGGAATTTTGTAAGGATATCCAAGCCGCAGCGCCACTCCTGGACGAACCCGACTGCTGTCCAGCATCACGTGCGAAAGTCCCCCGAGCGCCAGTCTCAGCACGAATGCCGGAACGGGAAAAACCGCCGGGCGGCGGACGGATGCGGCCAGAGCCCGCGTGAATTCCGAATTTCTCACCGGCCCAGGCATGACGGCATTTACCGGGCCGGAGACGTCCGGATTCCGAAGCGCCCAGAGGATCATTCCGGCCACGTCCTCAACATGAACACAGCTCATCCATTGCCGCCCGGATCCGAGATTTCCGCCAAGCCCGGCACGGAACAATGGCCGGATCATCCGCAGCGCACCGCCCTCCCCGATCACAAACCCGATGCGCGCGATCACAACTCTGGTTCCGCCCTCAGCAGCTTCCATGGCAGTTGACTCCCAGGCACGACAGGTCTCTGCCAAAAATCCATCCCCGACCGGTGACGACTCATCAACCTCCAGCTCTCCCGTGTCGCCGTAAATCCCGATCGCCGAGGCATTCAACAATGTGCGAACAGACGTCCCCCGAATCGCCTCGATAATCCGTCGCGTCCCGTCAACCCGGCTCTCCAGAATCTTCCTCCTCCGCTCAGCCGTCCAAAGCCCGAGAATCGGCTCGCCCGCGAGGTTAACGACCGCATCCAAACCGGAAAAATCCCCGCTTCCGGAAAACACGCGGAACCCGGGCTGTGCCCGACGTGAAAAGCAAACCGCCTCCATCCCCGCACCGGTCGCAAGCCGCCGCAAAACACCCCCCACAAACCCCGAAGCCCCGAAAATACCGATGCGAATTTCCGACATGTGGGAAGCATAACCCATCACATCCAAAATGCGGACCAAATATTCAAGGCTCCCCCCGCTGCAGCCACCCCCATTTCC
>QYQL01000105.1 GCA_007280915.1 Verrucomicrobiaceae bacterium
CGCCAGCCGTGCTGGGCTCAAAATGGAGCAAAACCGACTGGACCTGCCGACCTGCAGGGATTGTGAGCTGCGCACCTTCGACCGAATCAGAAAGCGTGGCTCCATCGGCCAGCTCCTCAGCGATCAGATCAGCCGTGAGCACGACCGTCTGCTCGTAATGCACCCGGATCACGCCGGGGATGAACGTCTTCAACGCCGGTGGAGAGAAACGGCTATTCCCGTCCACTCCGCCACCCCATATCATGCCGTAGACGAGCACTGCATCGTTGTGAGTGCGAACGGCCCCGCCCCGCACCATGGGAATGCCCGTCATGGCGACCACTGGGAACCCGACTCATCGCGAGCCAGGACGAGGGTTTGCACCCCGTTTTTCAGGTAGAGGAATCCTTCGCCTTTCGTTGGCAGCGGCGTAGGAGTGGGAGTGGGTGTGGGTGTTGGTGTGGGTGTTGGTGTGGGTGTCGGAGCCACCGCAGCCCGCTTCCAGAGCACCCACTGCTCCGCATCAACGGAAATCACCGCATTCGTGAGGTCAATGTCACCGGTTGGAGGGTATTTCATCACCCAATCCAATGCTTCAAATTCCGCCGCTCCGAACTCCGTGTTTCTCACTGGCCTCTCCGTCGTCACCGTCGAGCTTTTGAGTACCGCCACCGCCCGCACCGATCCCGGCCCCGACTCGTGCCGGATCATCTGCTGCGAATCCGACCACACTTTCCTTCGGACCCATTCTCCCGCGCGGCTCCAAACGGAAGCCGTTATCCATGGCACGCCGATCGCCGCGACATTTATCTCCTTCACCGCAGCAATCGCCGTGTCGAAATTAGCAATAATGCCCGGAACGAGCGGATACCAGACGCGCTGGAAATAGGGGTGTCCGTCGTTGTCGGAGCCTGTCCAATATCCGCCCCAGTAGCCTCCGTACCCCGCCACACCAGTCACCACCGCCCCGCACCATCGCCCAAGCAATCGCCCAGCCCCCGCAGGACCACCAACGAGATTCTCCCCCCGCAGGCTCATCGCTCCACCAGCGCAGGACTGATTCCCGGCAGCGACCTGCCTCACCCCCGCATCCACACAGCCATTGATGGCAGCATAGCCGAGCCGCTCCGGTTTTCCATTCGCCATCCAGAGATCATAGAGCCTGGAGGAAGCGGCGCTCACGATGCCGCCCCCCACTTCCGCAATCCATTCCGCATTCCGACTTCGCATCATGCCTGCCTCCAATCCTGAGCCGTGAACTCCGCCTGTCCAAAGTCCGTGTTTTTGACCACGGTGATCACGCTGCCATTGACCAGACAGGAGACGGCGCGGATCGTTCCAGCACCTTTGGAATATATGAGCGTGCGCGTGCTTGGCCAGGCATCCCGCCGGATCGCTGCGCCTGCTTTCGCAAGGGCTCTCGCTTCGGGAAAGGTCATGCCCTTAAACGACCAGATCGCGCTCGATGGTCGTTGTGAAGGTTTTTGTCGAGGCCACCAGTTCCGTGATGCCGCCCACGGCGGTGATCGTCTGTTTCCACTCGATCTCGCAGATGGCATTGAACTTCGTCCCCGCCTCCGCCTCGTAGTTCGAGAGAGCGGCCGCCAGCGCGGAACTCGTAACTGTCACAGGAACCTGAAAGTAAGCCGAGGCTCCGCTTCCGGACTTCGCCCAGTCAGTGGTTGCCAATCCTCCTGCCTCGAAAAGAACGGCTTCCGACTCGAACTCCTTAAACGCGATTTTGATCGAAGTCGGTGAAGGATCCAGCGCCACAGTCCCCTTTTTGAACCGCAGATTCAGCATCACCGTGTCATCCTCTTTCAAGAGGAAAAGCGGACCATCTACACCAGCAGTTGCTCCTGGCAGTGAAACCTCACGGGTGGACACGTCGATATTCAGATCCATGCCCGTGTCTGAACTCCCTGCCACCGACGTGCTTCCGTCACCTGATTCAATGCCCAGCGTGAAGTAGGCGATCGTCGAAGGTCCAGTCGCATTCACCGCGATCAGTCCGAACACAAAGATCCCCTGGGTGCTCACCGATCCCGTGATGAGCCCCGTCCCGCACTTCCGAATCATGCCCGCCGAGATGTCGGTCGAGAAATCAATGGCGGCACCCGTCAGCGTCGCGGCCAATTTGAACGTGTCGGTCGTCTTATCGCGCACGAAATACACAGTGAGAGCTGACAGTGCGGTCCCTCCGATGATGGATTGAAAATACACCTTGTCCCCATTCGCAAATCCATGCGCGGCGCTGGTGAGTATGTCCGTGCTCGCCACCCCTGTCGCAGCCTTTTCGGCCGGAGCGTCGAGCGTCAGACCCGCAGGCAGCGATGATGCTGTCCAGTAAAGTATTTCCGGCGAGCCGGAGCCTCCCGCCATAAAGGCAAAGGTTTCGTAGGCCCGATAGCCGAGCACGCTTTGTGAAGAATCAATTGTTGGAACAGACATAATTTACACGATTGTCGCGATGGATTTTTTGTTTGGATTGAAAGCCAGGAAGACGTAGCCGCGTGGGTCGGAGAGCCCGTCTTCGGTGTCGAAGCGGGCAAGGCGGGCACGGACGGCGAATCCTGCTGAAGCGGGGACGACTTCCGTTTCCGTCCATGCCCCGCGATACAGCTTTGTCTCTCCAGTGATCGCCTCAGCTCCTCGCGTGAAGCGAATACCGAAGATATGCGGGGATCGGATCGGGGTGAGGTGGATCGGGCAGGTGATGACCGGTGTCGCACCCCAGGCGATCCCGGAGATATTTGTTCCAGCTCCGCTGCCGACTGCGGAGAACTCGCCGATCTCCACGATCACGACCCACTGCGCCCTCGTCTCGCTCAGCAGGATCTGGGCTGCGAAATCGAGCTGAAGCGTGAAGATACTTCCCACCGGGAACATGGACTCATTCACATCGAGCAAGCACAGCTCGCGGTCGAAGTCTCGCGGGTGGTAGCTGGTTGATGTGCCCTCATGCGCCACGCGATACCACAGGCGGCCGTCGCATGCCGCATATTCTCCCGCTTTAAGCGTCGAGCCACGGCGTCCCATTCCTCCGGGAATCGCGACATCGGATCCCGAGTCATTGAGGAATACGTTTCCTGTATATGGAGATCCTGCCGCTGGGATCGGGATGGCGAGATCTGCCACCGATGCATCATGGACGGCAGGAAGAAGGCCTCCTGGACGTGGCAGCGCCGCCGCGTTCACACTCAGCGCCAGTTTTACCCTCTGGGCATAGTCCACGTACGTTCCTGGAACGCTGGCCTTTTCGATCTCGTCAAAGTTTTCCGGAGCTGGAGCTTTTCCAGGGTAAAGTTCATTCCACGATGGGATGAAAAACTCCAAAGCGGCAGCACTTGCTCCGCTGCCGGAGAGGATCTTTTTTACTGCATCTCCGAATCCTGGATATCTCGTTAGGTCGCCCATACGCGGGATTGAGAGGAGAGAGTTTTCGTCTCCGTCGAAAAGAGTCGTCCATGTGTCTACTGTGCGTTTTCTGACGATGAGTGCGCCCGCCTCATTTAAGCGTGGCACTTCTGGAGGTAATGCGGACAACGGGATGAGGCCATCGGAGTCCAACCGAAGAATGTTTTCCGGAAATAGGGAATCTGCCAGCGGGCCGGAGATTTTGCTCGGGGGGATGGCTGGCAGTTTGTCCAGGGGGATGACCGGCCAGAGATCCAGGGGATTACCAGCGGCAGAGAGGGCATCGAGCACGGCCTGGAGGCCGTCCACTTCGGCGATCGGGTGGGTGTGCGGGTTGTAGTGGGCATCGGCATTGGCCGCTGAAATAATGACGACGTATTGATTGGCAGTCGGAGGCTCCGGGAACGTGATCCTGGTCTGGTTCGCGTTGAGGATCTCTGCGGTGTAAAGGTTATCCGGAATGCGGAGACCGGTGGCATTTTCGCGCACTGTGATGTGCTGGTTGAGCGTGCCGAGGTTGTGGGTATAGGTCCAGGCGGCCGCGACGGTGTCTCCGGCGAAATCCTGGTAGCCCAGCATCCCGATGACTGCCTGCTCCGGATTGTAATCTACAGTCGCCGAGGAGGCCGCAAGCTCGGTGAGCCAGGCCGGATCTGCCACAAGTGCCATGTCCGGATCGAGCATGTCGTTGTAGAGAGTCACGCTTTGCTGGAAGAGCGTGATGCATTCCCCGTCAACGACCATTTCGCCTTCAAGATTGAGGCCCTTCACCGAGGGCGCGCCATCGAGGGCCAGTTCCGCTCCGGGAACGGCGAGAGAGAGGGTTCCCACCGGAGCCATTCCTGCCTCCTGATCGTGGAGATTGAGAGCCGGTGCATCCTGCGGAGCGAGGCCGAGGGGCCCCATGAACTCGATGTAGTAGATCCCGCGCCGTGGGTTCGTCACGTCGAAGCGCTGCACGCCGTCTGTGTAGAGGGCATTGAGTGCGTCCTCGATCTTCTGCGAGGTGATGGTATCCAGCGGCAAGATCACCGTCGCCACTCCATTCCAGACGATATCCAGTGATCCCACCGCATTGTCCGGGATCGCGAGCTGTGCCACCGCATTGCGGGCACCAGTGCCCGTGCGGGCGATGGAGCACGTCGAAGGCGGCGGCGTGGGGAAGAGGAATTGATCCGTGAAAGCGATCGGTGCCTGGAAGACCTTCACCAGGTGAAGCCACCCACGATCCGTCTCATACCGCAGCACCCGCGAGAAGCATTTTGGAGCGAGCCGGTTTTCCGTGATTGTGAGAACCGGATCCGACGCCTCCAACCACCGGATTCGGAAAATGTTTGCTGCCCCACCGGATTCGACCGTGAGCCCGCCCAGTGCAGTGACCGTGCCGAGCGCATTCAGAGCCGTTGCAAATGCTGCCTTCGAGATGTTGAAGGCGAGATCCGGAGTCTCATCCTCCCCACAAGCCACGCGGAATGTTCCCATCGTCGGAGCTTTGTCGATCCACCCGAGCCCGACCTTGAGCGAGGAAAATGAAGGCTTAACCTCGCGCATCGCGCGCGAACCAACCGAGCCCTCGGTCTCAAGGAAATGCAGCGCCACGTCGTAGGTGTCTCCCTGGGTGATAGGAGGCAGAGTCGGAGCGCCAGCGTTATCCACTCCGGCAACCAGCTTCCGGCGTTCAAGATCGATGTAGAGGTCAAGGTTCATAAATTTATTCTAGCGCGCCCTCCTCGGGTTTAACGGTCTCCGGAAGGTCGCTGGTTTTGTCCTCTTTCAATGAGGATAAGTCGGCGGTGATTGGAAGAAATGGCCATGTCATACTGTCCAGAATTGGGTAGTGCCGAGTGAGCTTTCGAGCATGTCGAGATAGGAGTTTGCCTGTTCTCCGAGAGCGTTCGCGCCTGCGGTGTTCATGCCGCTCCACATATCCACGAGCGGGAGCCCAGTGAGCGGAGTTTCGACTTCTCCGACCTTTTGCAATGATGGTTCCACCGCCATGCAGGCGACGTTCCAGAAGACATTTTGAGAGACCGAGATGGTCGAGAGTTCCCCGCCTTCCCGGACCTGCCAGATCTGGGCGAGTTGGAGGAGTTCGCCCAGGCGGGCCTGTCGGAGCGCCGCCGGGTTCGCCCGGCCTGCATAGACGCGAAAGCGTTTCGGGAACGGCACCGTGGAAATGATGTTGAACGGGAAAGCGGCCAGCACGACGCCAGCCACGTAGAAATTCGCCTCCTTCGAGGCTGAGTCTTTGAGCGCTTTCGGCACCCGGGTGGGAATGCTGAGTGTCCACTGCGTGCGGATGACTTTTGGGTCCAACGGAAGCGCGAGAAACGGCGGCTCTGCCTCGTGAAGTGGCCGGTCCCAGTATTCCTTCAGGAACGCACTATCCGGAGACTTTCCAAGCGCCTCCTCATGCGCCGACTTTGCTTCTTCCGGCATGTCGCCTCGAGGGTCGCCTTTCACATTCCAGACGATGGTGGCAGCGGTATCATTCACGCACCCGGCGCGCACATAGATGCGCAGGGTATTTTCATCGCTCTGTGTTGCCGTGACCTTCCAGGGATGGATGCTGGGAGCCCGTGGCTCGGCCACGTCGAGCTGAACCTGCAGAGACTGCACGGCGGCAAGCATGTCGTTCCAATGCTCCGCGCGGATCGGATCTCCCGTGGCGACCTTCGGCGGCAATGGGAGAGGGGAGATCATCGTGCAAAAAAGAGGTGCCTGGCCTTGCCAGAGGGTTTGCGTCCGTAGGAGTAGAGGCCGAGGTTGAAGTGGATCGCCTGGTGGGCGAGCTGCCAGGCCTCTCCCGACTTGCGCAGGATTGCGAGCAGCTTATATGCCGTCCATTCCTTGGCCGAAGGTGCTTTTTCCTCAAACGTGATCTCGGCTTTTTCGATCCGCCAGATCTCCTTGGAGAGCGTAGCCTTGATGTAGAGGAACCCCTCGGCGGCACCAGGCTTTGGAAGCGGAAGTGCGGGAGCAGGCACATCCGGATTTATTGGGTCTCCCCCGATCTTCTTGTCCTTAATCGTAGGTTCGACGCCCTCGATGAGGCCTCGGGAGATGGTGGCAGTCTGCTCAGCATCCGACGCGCCCAGCGAGACCCGCCATGCGGCTGCACCGGGGGCGGAGGCCGTTGGCAACGCCCGCACGAATGTGCCATTCGGAGTGCGGGAGACGAGCACGTTGTCTCCGCCGATGATCTGCGTGGCCCGCAGCCAGTCCAACAGGCTGTTCCAGTGCTCGGCCAGAACCGGATCACCCTTTTTCACCTGCATGTTCAGAAGGGAGTTCATTTTTGTGTTTTGTAGATGGCGGGCTCGTGTCCTCCACGCCCGCTGAGCATCCATTCGACCGTGCATTCCCAGATGCGTCCGCGCCCGCGCACCTTGGCGGCGCTGCGTAGCCAGTTCCGGCCTTGGTTGACCGTGGGAACCGGGCCATCCGGGGTGTCAATGCGCCCGAGGTTGGTGAATATGCTTTCGGGGATCGTGTTCTCTTTTTCCATCCAGCTCTTCCGCCAGATCGCGCCGATGTCGAGCCAGTCGGTCACGCCGAATAGCGGGTTGACACCCTCGCCCTTCTCTCCAACCACCGGAGTCACTCCATCCGGGCATTTCTCCTGAAATCCGAATGACGCGTTGTCCGCGTCCAGCGCGCCCCATTTATAGACTTCCTTGAGCCCTTTCTTTTTTGTCGCGAAATTCGGGTGTACTTGGATCGGCTTCTGCGCCTGCGTGAAATCCAGCTCATAGGTGATCATGTCCTCCGCATTTTGGCCGCTGCGATCTCCTGTGCCTCCCAGAGCCGCCCCCTCGTAGGTGCCCGTGACATTGTAGCCGCCGCCGCCTAGCTTTCGCAGCGAGAGCCCCGTGCGCACGAGACCGGAGTATTCCCCTGGGGCAATCCCCCATGCCAGATCCAGCGTGGCGGCCACATATGTCACCTCCATTTTCGCGATCCCCCGCTGGTCCACGCTTCCCTCCACCGAAATCGGCTCGCCGTTTGTCGCGTCGTAGATCATTGGAAAGTCGCCCTTATCGTGTTGCCATCCTTCATCTTCGTTTTGATCTCCGTGAGGATGCCGTTGGTTTTTTTGATCTCAGAAAGATTCTTGTCCTGCGCGGCATAGACCTCCCCGCGCCCCGTCCCCACCGCGTGCATCGCCGATACGACGCTCTTCTCGAAATTCGGCTTCTCCGGCTTCTCCGGCTTCGCGGCCCCGGCATTGACCATGCGGGCGGATTCTCCCCACGAGTCCGTGCTCCCCATCGCCTCAAGTTCCTTCTGGAGCTTCTCGCGGTCGCGGTTCCACTTGAGCTTTCCCGCGAGGGGCTGGTTTCCGGATGCTTCCGCCTCGCTTATTGCCAGATCTGCTGAAAATGCTTTGCGCTTTTCGGCGTTGTCGAAGGATTCCTGCGCTTTTTCCGAGAGCGCATCCACTTTCGCCTGTCCGGCCTCTTCTTGGCCTCGTCCTTGATTTTTTCTTCGAGATCGGCGCGTTTCTGCGTGAGTTCGAGGATTTTTTTTGCCGCAGCTTCCTGTTCCTCCGGCGTTGCATAGCCATTTCCCATCGTCGCATTGGCTGCAGCGAGATTCGCGTTGACGTTCTGGAGCTTTTCCGGATTGCTCAACTTTTCAAACGTCGCCGCGTTGGCGAGATCCGTGAGTCCAAGACTCAGCTTTCCCCGGATATTTGACTTTTCATAATCTGCCGCTTCGCGATCGGCCGCCTGTTGCTTTGCCAGCGTAGCGGCATCCAATTTACCACCGTCCTTTTTAGAGACGCGGTCATACATTTCCTGCAGGCCCTGTTGGAGCGGCTTGTTCCCTCCCGCTTCTCCCATTGCAGAAAGGATGTCTTGCATCAGCTTCGCCTGTTCCTCGGAACCTGATAATGCCCCGGCGCGCTTGGCAAGAGAGGAGAACCCAGAAAGTTGCTTGTTGCCGTCGTTTTTTTGGTTTTCGAGATCCTGCCGCTGTGCAGCCTTGATCGCCTCAGCTCCCATCCCAATTCCGACAACCCCTGCGACGCCGACTGTTCCGCCGATGCCCGCGATCATTCTTCCAAGACCGGACATTGCACCTCCGGTTGCTTGAGCGGCCTTTGCCAGCTCTGCCAGCTTTGCATTCGCATTGATGATGCTCGCCGTCTGCGAAGCCTGCATTGCAGCGTAAGGGGCGGCCGCCGACTTTGCCGTTTGCGCCGCCGCAGCTGCCGTGGCCCCACCTGCACGGGCAGCTTTGTAGTCGGCAAACATGAATGCCGCCCCCATCCCGCGACCCGTTCGCGACGCCGCATTTGCCGACTGTGCAGCCGTATTTGCAGCGAGCGCACTCGTCTCTGCCGTCACCGCTGCCGTGCTCGCCGCGACTCCCGATGCGAATGCAACCAGCTTATTGATCGTGCCTTCTATAAGAAATTTTGACCCCAGCGCGATCGCCACCGGCGTCACGATTTGAAGGAGTTGCGTGAGAGCCAGCGCGAGGTCGCCGATCTGCTTTCCCGCTTCCGTGAGATCCATCGAGTTTGCCGAATCAGCAATGTGCTGGAGCATCGGCGCAACCTCCTCGGCGATCCCGGCAAAAAGCTGGGTCATGCGCAGGCCGATGGCATCCCACGAATCGCCCAGCTTGTCGAAGGCCGCTGCATTCTTTTCCATCGTATCGCCCAGGCTCCCGACCTGTTGGCGGGCAACACCCATCGCCGATGAGTCCGAGAGCACGGCGAGCATCTGCCCGCCCGAGCGGCCGAAGAGGCCCATCGCAATGCGGGTGCGATCCGCCGGGTTCTGGATCTCGGTGAATGCTGCGGAGAGGGATTCGAGCTGTTGGACGGCGCTCTGGGACTTGAGGGATTCCAGAGAAAGGCCAAGCCGCTCGAAGGCATTGCTCGTCGGCTCGCCGTTCTCGTTGACACCGGTGAGAGATTTCTGGAGCAGGTTGAGCATCTGCCCTGTAGCACCGGCGTCGATTCCCGCATTGCGAAAAGCCTGCTGGAGCACCACCAGATCCGACACCGTCTGTCCGGTGCGCGCCGAGAGGTCGGAGAGTTCCCCGCCAAGGTCGATTGCTTTTTTGACCTCTGCAAAAGCTGCCGTCACCTGATTAAGAGCAAGCTTCAACGCGCCAATCGTGACGAGACCCTCCAGCGCGCTTTTCGTGCTCAATGCCGATCTCTTTAACCCCTCCAGCTCCTTTACACTGCCTTGGATCGCATCTAGCCGCTCCGTGAGGAACTTCAGCTTAATCTCAATACTGTTGCTATTTGCGGCCATGAGATTATCTTTTTTCTGTGCTACTTCTCATTGGACTTTTGATCGTGTTCGGCCCTGCCATGTTCTGGCTCGCTGTCGCGTGGTATTTCTGCCCCCTCCGCCGCCGCTGAGCCCTCCGGCACTCCGCGCTCGCCGTATTTCATCTCCAGCTCTTTGATGCGCGGATGCTGGGAGATCGGCGACATTGCCTGCGTCACGTCCAGCTCGTAAGTCGTCTGGTCCTCCTCAGAACTCAGCGGCTCGCCCCCTTCGGGATTTGCCCCCTCATACGATCCCATCTTCCCACTCGCGGCGTTCGCAGCAGTTCCAAGGCCCTTGATGCTTTTTTCCGCATCCTGCGCGCCGGTTCCGACCGACTCCGTTTTGATTTTGATATTTACCTCTGGCATGGTAAATTCCCTCCATGAACCCCGCGATCAACCTCGTCTTGCCTGGCTTCTGGCAGATCGAAAATGGCCTTGTTGGCCGTGGGGTCGCATGGGTCTGCGCTATTGTGCTTACAGCCCCCTTGGTTGTCCCGGCCATTGTCCTCTGGATCCTGTGTGTCATTGACGCCTGTCGCCTCGACGCCCGCCGCTGATCCCTCTGCCATTTCGCATTCCACGTTTCGCATTCCACATTCCGGGAGCGTCCGCTCCCGGTAATCTTCTCCCGCGCAATCCGCGCCCTCGTTTGCGCTCTGAGCGGCGGCGAGGATGAAGAGCTGATCCATCGGCATGTCGAGCGTGGTATCCACCGGGAATGTGAACCGCGCCACGAAGCGCGCGACCCATCCGAGCCCGTCCTGGGAGGGCGATGCTCCGTCCGTGCCGGCTCTCGGGAACCGCATTGGCATCACAGTGGAGAATCCCCTGTTCACCTCGTCGGCCATCTCGGCGATCGAGCGCGCCAACTCCGCAGCGGGCGGGACGTCGCGGCCTGGAAACAGGATTTCCCATGCTGTGCAGAACGCCTGCGCCATCGCTGCAGCGTCATCAGACGGCCAGCGGCCGTCGAGGGCCGGAGATCCAACCTCCTCCAGGGCGAGGAACTTGCGAAGCGTGAGCCCACCCGGCCGCAGGAACGCCCGACGCACGACTGCAGGCGTGCGCGGGTCGGCCCGCAGTGCGGCGATCCGGTCGGCTTCGGCGGCGAGTTCCTCGGTGGTCATGGGAGATCGGTCAGATCGGTCGGATCATCAAGCCGTGACGCCGGGGATGAGGATGCCCTCGACCGAGATCGTGTGCGTGCCGCCTTTCGAGAACTTCTCGTCGGCGGAGGTGATCTTGAAGGAACCGAAGACATCGAGCGTATCGCCAAGCGTGATGCTGGAGAGCGCGACGGCGGTGAGGATCTCCATCGAGGCGGTTGCCTTGTAGCTATGCACCGCGAGGGCGACGATCTTGCCGTCGTTGTCCTCCTCCTCCTGGATCTGGACGGTTTCCGAGATCGAGCACGCCTGGACGATCCCCGCGACCGCGCCCGTGATGCCGTTCGTTCCGAACCAGACCTTTCCGGTCGGGAGCACGAGAGCGGCCTCCGTTTGCGAGAGGGCGAGCGCCTCCGGCGTGATCGATCCCGTGGCGCTTCCGGAGATATCCGGGAAGTGGGTCGCCGCGACATCCATCGTCATCGCCTGGCCGCGCTGCCACTTTGCGCTGGCCGTCGTCACGATCGTCTTTCCGGTCAGATCACGACCCAGATGCTGCTCGCCCAGCCACTTCCCGGCGGCCTCCTGGGCATCCTCCCAACTCAGGGTCCAAAATCATTGCGCCTCCGGTCGCTGAAATGGTTGTGCATGCCCTCTTTTATTCACCTGC
>QYQL01000013.1 GCA_007280915.1 Verrucomicrobiaceae bacterium
CTGATTTCCACCGTTGGCTTTTGTTGTGCAGGGGGTGCCTGCACGGGTTCCTCGAACGAGCGTTCTTTTACGATCACCATGATGCCGACGCCAGCGAGCGCCAGCAGGGTGAGGGGAAGCACGACCGCCAGCATGATTCGTTCATGCCGGTATCGGGGATCTTGAAAAAAAGAAAACACGGATCGGGGGCGTCGAGGAGGAATTCGAGGGGGGATTATCTCAACATCCCGATTCCAAATGCAAACCTTTCGCTTGTGACAATCCGTGTGGAATCCGGGTGGTCAGTTTGCGGGGGCCTGCAGCCCGATGATTTTACCAGCGTATCCGGTCATTTCCAGATAACCCCGGGCGCGCAGCGGTTTGCCCTTCCTTGTGCCATCGGCCTCGATGGCTCCCTCCCAATAGGCGAAAGGTTTTTCTGTCAGCTCCTGATTTTTCAAGCGCGCCTTGATTGTGACATCGAGTTCGAGGGCCCGCACCGAGAGTCTCCACTCCAGCGGATATTGGGCGCCTGTTTCCTCGCTCCGCCACCACGCCACCGGTTCGAGCTCAAATCCCGCATCGCCGATTTTGAGGTCCGAACCGTCTTCAAAGACGAACGTGCCCGACGAGTGGGGGTCGCGGTTTTTTCCGTCCGTCCGGATCTGAAAAAGCATGAGCTCCGTCCCGTCGTCAAAATGCAGGCTGAACCAGTCCCATCCTTTTTGATCGGTCCCCAGCTGGTTTGTCGCCCATTCGTGGTCGAACCAGCTTGTTCCGGAGACATTAAGGGATTTTCCGCGGACCGTTATCGAGCCCTCCGTCGTCAGCCGCGTGAGCGAGTAATAATGGGAGGCTCTTCCCGGTCCCTCCGCCTTCTGGCTGACGCCGTTCCAGCCGTGAATGACAGGAAGCTTTGCAGCCGCGAGGATCAGATCCAGAGATACTTCCCCGTCATCCGCCTTCAGGTGAAAGTCGTTCGTTCCGGTCCGCCCGCATGTCCAATCCTGAATCCATGCCGTCCGGTTCCCGCCGCCAAAGCCCGCTTCGCCAAAGGCTCCCCGGGAAAACTTCTGCGAGTGGTGGAAGCGTCCGCCGGAGATTTCCGTGACGGCGAAGTGCGCGAATTTCACATCATCCACAACGAACCGGCTTGCCGACGCGGGGGATCCCGGTTCGCAGATCCCCTGTCGGAAAAATGTCAACTGATAACCGAACTCCTGCCCGTTCTCCGCCCTGAGATTTCCCGTGAAATACCACCACTCGGTTTTGAATCCCGGGTGGCTTCCATGATCCCGGGGGAATTGGAAGTCCCATCCCGGCAGCGCCGGAAGCCATTCTCCGGACGCCGGGCAGGCGAGCAAAATTACCGCGGCGAAGATGGAGCGGGCTTTTCCAAACATGGCGCAGGTTCTCTGACGCGGCATGGGTATGAGAAGGCGGATGCCGTGCGGAAAAGTCAAGATCGCGCCCGCCTTTCCGCGTCGCACAATATTCTTTCCAAGATTTTTCCTCCGGCTTACCATGAAGACATGCTGTTCGCCCTCAAACGGCTGCTCATACTGGCTGTCCTGATCGTGGCTGTCTATTGTTTCTGGCCGCGTTCCCCGTCCCTCTCATCGTTCGATCCGGAAAGGATGGCCGAGCTTCAGAGCGGCATCTGGAAGGACGCCGCCGCCAAGAAGAGCCGGGAGCTTGTCTTTCCGCTCTACGAAACCTACGAGCGCCAGTATCGCCTGCCTCCGGTTTCGTCCTTGAAGCTGGCTTTCGATACGGCCCGCGCGCTCAATATTTTTTATACCGCGCCGGATGCCGCGGATCAGGAAAAAGCCCTTCTTCCACTTCAGACCGTTTTTACCACGCTGAAAAACGAGACGAAATCGAAATTCGATGCGAATGCCGTCGCCCGCCTGGAGTTGATGACATGGTCCTTGCGCGCCGACCGTGCCAAACGGGCCCAGCTCACCTCCGCCTGGTCCGAACTTATCGGCATGGTCCATGGCTGTTCCGCCGCAGACGCGCTCCCGGCCGCAAAGAAATTCGCCGTGGCCGCCAAGTTGGCCGACGAGGAGAAGTGGGATGAGGCCCGCAAGAGCTGCTCGGAGGCGTGGTCTGCCGTGAAGGCTCTCCATCAGCCAAATCCATAGCGCTTACTTTTCCAGACGGACTGCCAGCGGCAGCCCCAGAACAGCGGCTTTGGTAGAAAATCCTCTCGTCACGGGAGTTATATTCGCACAGGTGCCCGGCCATGGACAGTCGGCAATTTACCGGAGGAGTTCGCATGAGTGCGCGGCAAAGCCGGCTCCGAAAGCGGTGAGCCACATCCTATCGACGGGTCGGTCCGACGACAGGGCGCGCTCCAGCGCGACCAGGACGCACGGGCTGCTGATGTTTCCATAATCGCGCAGGACGCTCCTGGTTTCTGAAAGCGGATGACCGGGAATTGCCGCCTCGATGTGATCCAGGACGTCGCGTCCGCCGGTGTGGGCGAGGATGAGGTCGGGCTCGAACGAGCGACAGGCATACAGGTCCGCCACGGCAGCGGAGGCCAGCCCGGGAACCGAGCGGTGGAGCTGGTTTTTCAATTTGCCGCCCGCGTTGACAAAACGGATTTTTTCCCGGTGCTCCGGCTGGTGAACCGTGTGGAAGTTTTGCATCCTTAAGTCCCCTTTGCTGCCTTCTCCCCGCCAGACCGCTGCCGCGGCTCCGTCCCCGAAAAGGCAGAGGCTGATGAGGACGCCCGGATCATCGTCCAGATAGAACGCG
This sequence comes from Verrucomicrobiaceae bacterium, assembly GCA_007280915.1. Lineage (GTDB taxonomy): Bacteria > Verrucomicrobiota > Verrucomicrobiia > Chthoniobacterales > Terrimicrobiaceae > QYQL01. The sequence continues at coordinate 2,746 of QYQL01000013.1, forward strand.
GCCGAGCAAATTTCGACCGCCACCGTTGCAATGAGTGCGGACGGCCGGAGGGCGAGAAACCCCCTTGCGGCTTCCAGCATCGGGAGGGCGGCACCGCATCCCAGACCGAGAAGGTCCTGAAGGAAAGCGCTCCCGCGGAGTTCCAACAATTCCGACACATAGCTCGAAACCCCTGGGCAGAGATAGCCGGTGCAGGTGCAGACGAAGAGCGCATCCAGATCGCGTGGGAGGATACCCGCCCGCTTGCAGGCAGCCGTCACTGCGCGGGCGGCCAGCGTGGGAGCCGCCCCGGCGAAGGCCCGGTGTAAACCCTCCGCATCGAGAGAAAAAACCGATGTGATGTCATCGCTTGCAAAGTGTCGCGTCGCAATGCCGGAGTCGCCGAGGAGGATTGTTTCGAGTAGATCGCGCGACCTGGGCTTCAAGGCATCGAACCCGGCGGACTTCCTGAAGAGCTCCCAGCAATCGCCCTGGCTCAGGACGTTTCCGGGAAAGGCGCTGGAGACGGATTGAAGATACATCAGCGGACAAGTTGGAGGAGAAACCCGCATGGGACGCATCCGGCCCGGGTCAGACTGCAAACGAGCCCGGGCATTAATGTCAGAACGCGCTGCATGACAGCGGCGGTCACCATGCGGCGGCGGAAAAGCGAATTTTGGAGATGGTCCGAGGTGGCCATCGCCTCGCGCCAGGAAATCTTTCCGGCAGCAAATTCGAGAAGAGGGTCCAGCGCGCACGCCGCCGATTCGAGCGCCATCGACATGCCGTTTCCGGTGAAAGGAGGAATCATCCGTGCCGCGTCACCGATAGAAAATTCCGGGCACTGCTGCCGTCCGAAATCAAATCCTGCCACCCCGCACCGGGAGTCCGGGTCGATATCGGCAGCCTCGATGCGATCTGCCAGGTGGCCAAGGCCGCCAGCGCGGAGGTGGTTTTCCAAGGCATGTTTCCCGCCCGCTGCTGTTTGGGTCCGAAAAAGTCCGCAGATGTTGACGGTGCCGCTCCCGACCCTGGCAAGCCCGGCGTATCCATTCTTTCCGATGTGCATTTCCAGGTCTCCCGGGAATTCGATGCCCCGCGCATGGCATTTCAATCCGATCCACTTGCCGCGGGTTTTCACTCGTCCAGCCGCCCAAACAGTTCCTGCGCCGGGTGCGGTCCGGGAATTCTGATGCAATATTCCCCCGGCTTCCCGGAAGTCACGCTGGAGCCGGTCATCGAGAGTGCGCCTGGAAATCCCCATCGCCCCGACCTTCAGGCTCGCGAGCGGGCCGCGCGCATCGAACCAGCGCGCAGAGCTCAAGCGGGCCGCATCATGAAAGTGCGGCGCCACGCCCAGTTTCTGCAGCACGCCGTCATTCACCCCGCTGACAAACTCCCCGCACACCCGGTGGCGTGGATAGACGCCGGCCTCATGAAGAGTGACCTCCACCCCACAGCGGCGAAGGCCGATGCCGAGAGCAAGCCCGGCCAGACCGCCGCCTGCGATGGTCACAGCGTTCAAGAATCCCGGCATGCATGAAACCTAACCACTCCCCTCGAAGAAAGCGACTCATGGATGCGCCATTCGTCTTGAGGAAGGCAGAGGGCTGCTGCCAGCTCCCCGCGGCTGAATCCGGCCCGGATGCTGGCCGGCATGTCATGCCGCGTGATGCGTCCGATGAAGGGCCGGGAGAAAAACGAGAGCGCCAATGCCAGCCGGCAGCGCCGGGGCTCGGAGAAGATGAGCACACGAAACTCCCGGAGGATCATTCCGAGAGCTTGCAGTTCCCCGGGGGAAAAGTGGTGAAGAATCAGGTTCCCCACGGCGATGCCCGCCTGTTGCGTGCCGAGCGTCTGAAAAATATTTCCTGGCACCCACCGGATCCGATGTTTCAGCCCGGGGGGAGCGGAAACCAAATCCAATCCGGTGACGGGGCTGCCCGGAAAACCCGCCGCTAGGCGATTGCAGAGGATTCCTTCTCCGGCTCCAAGCTCGACGATGCCCGCCCGGGCGGCTTCCGGATGGAGTCGTGCTTTGCGGAGAATCCATCTCGATCCGCCAAGAAAGCTGTCCAGCCTTCGAAGATCGTTCCGGCTGCGGATCGCATCCGGATCCAGCGGGTCGAGCGAATCGAGAAGTTCGGGAACGAGCGTGCGCATAAATGGAGGCTGTGCCCGCGCCCCAGGCGTCAGAATTTCAACCAGGGCTCCCCGGCGATCGCGGGGGCAATCACAAGCCGGATTCCCACGTTGTTGCTCGCATGATCGGGAAGATGGTGGTCGCGGAACGACGACATCAGATACAAAGGATCATCATTGAAACACGATGCTCCCCTGAGGACTCGGTGGGGGGCTCCTTTTTCGTAGAGATCCATGCACCATTCCCAGACGTTTCCGCCGAGATCATAAATTCCCAGCTTGTTGGGGGCGAAGCTTCCCACAGGCGATGTTTCAGGATAACCATCGCATTGGAACCTCGAGTGGTAATTTCCCGCGCCGAGCGGAGGTGGAAACGAATCACCCCAGGGATATCCCTCCACGACTCCGCTGCGGGCTTTCGGGGTTGACCCGCTCTCGTAGGTCAAACCGACAGCGGCGCTCCACTCCTCATCCCAAGGGAGCCGGTATGTCAGACGCGGCGGAACCAGCCCGAGCCAGATCTCCCTCTTCGTAAGCCAATCGCAAAACAGATGCGCATCAGCCCACCGGATATTCACCACGGGGTGATCATCCCCCTGCGGGAAGTCTGACCCAGGCAAGGAGGACCCTGTCTCCGCGCAATATTGCGCAAAATCCTTGATCCGGAGCTGCCAGACACAGCAGATCGTCTTGCCATGGGGGATCGGGACAAACGGCAGCCCAAGGCTGTTGATGTATGGTTTGGCTGCGGAGGCGAGCATTGGCTCGTCACTGAAGGTTTCCGAATGGGATCTGGTGGGCACCGCCTTCGGGATGACCTTGGCTGCGGGATAGGCCGACGGATTTGCTGTCCTCGGCTGGGTCGCAAAGCCGGATGAAGTCATCCGTGAAAACTCCTTGAGCAAACGCTTCCGGTCCCCGAGCTTCCCGACGCCGATCGACTTCAGGTCCTCATCGGTGAGAGTGACAAGAAGGGAATCGTCGATTCCCTCATTAATGAACGCGGGCAGCAACTCGTCCTTGAGATGAAGTCCTGTCAGAATCCATTCCAGCCTGGAGTTCATTGCGGGTCAGGGCAGACCAACCGGCTCTACAAACCCAGCGCCGGGTTGGAAAGAACTTTCAGCGCCTTTTTGACGTCGCTGACCCGCAGGATCAGAAGGCCCTTCTTCGCGGAGGGCATCGAGGCCAGGTAGGCATACTCGATGTTGATCTTCGTTGCTGAGAGAGCCTTGGCGATTCTGGAAAGACTGCCTGGACGGTTGTCGTTTTCGATCATGATCACGTCGTTTTCCACAACCAGCGTCCCGTGGGATTCCAGTAGGGCGATTGCCCGCCGGGTGTCGCTCACGACCACTCGGACGACCGCATGGTCCACGGTGTCGGAGACTGTCAGTCCGTAAATGTTGATCTTGTCTTCGGCGAGGGCGTCGCACACCTGGGATAATGTGCCGGGTTTGTTGGCGATGAAAATGGCGAGTTGTTCGACGATGCGGACGGATTTCATATTACCCATCATTCTCGCACAGGAAGAACCGGGAGTCGAAGGATTTCCCCCCGGCCGTGGGATTTCGGCATCAGGCGGTATTTTTTGGCGACCAGGTGACGCGGGCGGACACAAACTCGCCCAGCGCGCGCATATTTTCATCGCATTCAGTCGCCGGGAGGATGACCTCCCGGGCCCTTTCGCTGTCTTTGACGCGCAAGCAGAGCCGTTGCTGGTCCGGATGGCACGGGGAGTCGCCGGCAGGGTGCGACCAGAACCCGCTCGCATCGAGGAGGCGGCGGAGTTCGTTTGCGGCGGCCGCGTTTTTCTCGCTTTCCTCAAACACCCAGCGCTTTGAAACCGGGACGAGCCCGCCGCTCATGACTGCCTCAATGCGAAGCACGGCTAAAGGACCCCGACCGTTTTCCAGGCGCGGTTCACGGCTTTTTCCTCGAGGCTGCCGCCGCCGAATTCATTTCGCGCCGCCTGGATCGTGGCCTGGGCGCAGCGCGCAAACGTGGCGTCGGCAGGAAGTAAATCGCACAGCGTGCGATACCAGATCACCCCCGCCTTTTTCCACGCCTGCCCGCCGATTTCGATCGCCGCCAGGTAGAATGCGTGGTTGGGAATGCCGCTGTTGATGTGAACGCCGCCCTGATCTTCCCATGCCGGCAGCTCGGCGTATTTCGCCATCGAAGCCGGCTGCGGATCCGTCCCGAGGACCGGGTGGTTCACGTAGGCAGTTCCCGGGGCTTTCATCGAGCGCAGGGCATACTTTTTCCCGATGAGCACGTTGTCGCCGATCAGCCAGTTCGCCTGCCCGGCATCCTCGTTTGCGGCCCGTTGCTTGACCAGGCTCCCAAAAACATCGCTGAAGGATTCGTTCAGGGCGCCGCTTTGAAACGAATAGACGAGCGCGGCTTCGTTCTGCGTGACGCCATGGGTCAATTCGTGCGCGATGATGTCCAAGTCCGTTGTGAAACTCCCGAAGAGCTTTCCGTCGCCGTCGCCGTAAATCATCTGCGCGCCATCCCAGAACGCATTCTGATACCGGCGGTCGAAATGGACGGTCTGCACGATTGGCAACCCGTGATCGTCGATGGAATTGCGCCCGTATTCGTCACGGAAGAGGCTGTCCGTTTGGCCCGCGCCCTCATAGACCTCGTTGACGGCCGGGTCCGCGCTCTTCGGCCCGCCTTCCGAACGGACGAGTCGGCCCGGCAGGTCTTTCGTGTTTTGTGCGTCGTAAACCCGCCGCTCCAGCTGGGAGGAAAGCGTCCCGCCCGGACCGGCCGCGAAACTGGCAAAACCCATCGCCTGAAACGCCCGCTGGATCTCGCGCCGTTTCGAGCGGAAAAAATTTGTGATCTGAAGGGAATCCAACGCCGTCCGGCGGGCCTTCGCGGTTTTTCCATGCTCCGCAACCTTCTCCAGCATGTAAGGCGGAACCGCGCACAGCAGGGGGTCGCGGTGGCCGCAATTTCCGGAACAGGTTTTCATGAACCCGGCGGGATCACTTCATCCGGTCGAAAGTCTTCTGCAGCAGATCCAAGGCGGTCGATTGGCCGGTTTTGGCCTGCACGGCCCTGATCCACCGATCCTCGAGCGCGTTCTTCGTCGGACGGTCGCTCTCGTAAAAGACGCCGAAATATCCCGGGGAAGTCTCGCTGGCGAGCTTGTAGGCCGCGAGCTCGTCGGTGGTATCGTGCCGCAGCTCGTCCTCCGGCGTGCCGTCCCGCTTTTTCTCCTCGATCTGGCGGAATTCGCCGCCCTTGCGCGGGTTGCCCGGATCGAAGGCTCCCGGGAAAAACTCCACACACTCGGAGAGGATCTCGACCACGGAAAAACCGGGATGGTCCAGCGCGCGCTCCATCATCGCGATCATATGGTTGACCTGGGTCGCGTGCGAGCGGGCGACAAAGGTCGCGCCCGCCGTGATGAGCTTTTTCATCGGGTTGACCGGCTGGTCGACGGCTCCGTTCGGGTCGGTTTTCGATTTGAACCCGACCGGCGACGTCGGCGAGGTCTGCTTTTTTGTCAGGCCATAGACCGAGTTGTCCATGATGACGTAGGTCAGATTGATATTCTTGCGGGCGCCGTGTTCGAGGTGGTTGCCGCCGATCGAAAACGCGTCGCCGTCTCCGCCGAAGAGGAAGACGTGCAGGTCCGGCCGCGCGAGGCTCACGCCCGAGGCGAGCGGCACCGCGCGCCCGTGGATGAAATGCCCGCCGTGGGTGTTGACGAAATACGGGAACCGCGACGAGCAGCCGATGCCGGCCAGCGTGACGATGTTCTCATGCGGGAGTTGCCGCCGCTCGAGCATTTTGTAGAACGAGGCGAGAACCGCAAAGTCGCCGCAGCCGGGACACCATGTCGGATGGTCGGCGGTGAGATCTTTCTTTGTCAGTTTTTCGGGGATCGGGGAGGCGGTCAGGGTGCTCATTTCAAAACTCCTTCGAGGATTTCTTTCACGCGGAATGTCAGGCCGTTGGTTTTGTTCAGGCTGCTGATTTTCGGATCGCAGTAGCGCGCGCGCAGGATCGTGGCGAGCTGACCGTATCCGTAGAGGCCCTGGTCGTTCATCTCGACAACAATGATGCGGCGGAACCTGGCGAAGATTTTTTCGAGCCCGTTTGGAAGCGGGTTCAGGTGGCGTAGGTGGAGTGAGGAGAGGCTTTCTCCGGCGGCGCGCGCGGTTTTCACCGCTTCGTGGATCGGGCCGTAGGTGGAGCCCCAGCCGACGATCAGTGCTTCACCTTCCTCATCGCCAAAAACCTCCGGGGTCGGAATTTCCGAGGCAAGCTTCTGGAGCTTTTTCCGCCGTTTTGCCGTCATGGCGGTATGCAGGCGCGGGTTGCCGGTCGGATGGCCCATCTCATCGTGTTCCAAACCGGTGACGGTGGGATAGATCCCGCCGAGCATCCGAGTGCCAGGAGGAGCATGCTGGGTAAGCGATTCGAGTGGATACGGTTGGAACCCCGGCTCGCGCGGTGTGAGGTTCGGGCGGAACTCCACCACAAGGTTCGCCAAATCCGGCTCGTCGAATGCCTGGATGCGCGTGGCGAGAGAGGCATCGCTCAAGATGAAGACCGGAGTGCTGTAGTTGCGCGCGATGCGGGCCGCCTCGATCGCGATATAGAAGCAATCCTCGACATTTGAAGGAGCAAGCACGACGCGAGGGCTGTCGCCGTGGCCGCCGAAGATGGCCTGGTTGAGATCGCTCTGCTCGACGTTGGTGGGCAGGCCGGTGCTCGGACCTCCTCGCTGCACGTTCACGATGATCAGCGGCATTTCCGCCATCGTCGCCCAGCCGATCGCTTCGGTTTTGAGTGAGATGCCGGGACCGGAGCTCCCCGTGATCGCCAAGTTTCCGGAATAGGAAAAACCGAGCGCCATCGAGACCGCTCCGATCTCGTCTTCGCACTGCACAAAAAGACCTCCGTATTTAGGGAGTTCGGCCCGGAGGATCTCCATGACCGTTGTCCAGGGAGTGATCGGATAGGCCGCGCCATAGCGCACGCCCGCCGCGATCAGTCCGTAGGCGATCGCCTGGTTGCCATCCATCGTCACCTGCGCCCGGCCGCCCGTGTCCTCGGATGGCTCGAACTTGTATCGTGTCGAAAGGACGTTGCTCACGGGGTAAGCGTAGCCGGCTTGGAACGCCATCAGAGCGGTGCTCAGAACGCTCTCGTCTTTCCCGCCGAATTTTTCGTTGAGAAGCCGCTTCAGCTTTTCGACGTCGAAATCGAATATCTTCGCAAGCAGCCCGAGCACGAAAATATTTTTGCCCTTGTCCTTTGCCGTGCCGCCGAGGGCCTCGACCGTCAGGCCGGTGATGGGAATGCCGACATGGACGAAGCGCTTGTCTTCGGTGTCCGGCTGGACGTTGTCCGAGTCGTAAAGAAGCACACCGCCCTCGCGGAGGAATCCGATGTTGTCCTCGTAGCTGTGCTGGTAAAAGGCGACTAGAAAATCAGCGGCATCGCCCGGAGACAGGACATCTCCGGAGCCGACGCGGACCTGGAAAATCGACGCTCCGCCCGAGATCGTTGACGGGATCGTCATGTAGGTCATCACGTCCTGAGAGCTTCGTCCGGCCAGCCGGGCCAGCATTGCTCCCGCGCTCTGGATGCCGTCCTGGGAGTTTCCCGCAAGCCGTATCACGGCGTCGCGGATGTGTTCCGGCCGCAGGTCGGCTCGGGTTCCGGATGGGGATGGATGGGGGTTCTGTGGGTCGGTGGTAGTCACGGGATGTGTAAAAGAGCTCAAACCTTCTAGCACTCGAAGGATATTTTACCAGAGGATTCGGGGGTGTTTTCCAGGCGCGGGCGGGTGCATGACGGGCGTGGTCGCTGGCGGGATGAGACGAACGTCGGCGGGTTCCGGGCGCAAGAAAGGTCTTTACCGGCGCTCCGGGTTGGCAAACATGTGCGCTTCCATGAGCGACAAACAAAAGAATGCGATCTCCCCGCGTCGGGAGGAGGATTTTCCGGAATGGTATCAGCAGGTGATCCGCGCGGCGGATCTGGCCGAGAACTCGGAGGTGCGGGGGTGCATGGTGATCAAACCTTGGGGATACGCGATATGGGAGCGGATGCAGGGGGTGCTGGACCGGATGTTCAAGGAGACCGGGCACCGCAACGCGTATTTCCCGCTGTTCATTCCGCTGAGCTATCTTGAGAAGGAGGCGGCGCATGTCGAGGGGTTCGCGAAGGAATGCGCGGTGGTCACGCACCACCGGTTGGAAATGAAGGACGGGAAGCTGGTTCCGGCCGGCGAGCTGACCGAGCCGCTCGTTGTCAGGCCGACGTCGGAGACGATCATCGGAGCCGCCTATGCCCGCTGGGTGAAATCCTGGCGCGATCTCCCGATCCTGCTCAACCAGTGGGCGAATGTCGTGCGCTGGGAGATGCGGCCGCGTCTGTTTTTGAGGACTGCAGAATTTCTCTGGCAGGAAGGGCACACCGCGCACGAGACGCGGGAGGAGGCGGAGGTGGAAACGATGAAAATGTTGCGCGTGTATGAGACGTTCGCGCGCGAATTTCTGGCGCTGCCGGTGCTGACCGGCGAGAAGAGCGAGAGCGAGCGGTTCCCCGGTGCGCTTCAGACATATTGTATTGAAGCGATGGTCCAGGACCGAAAGGCGATCCAGGCCGGCACGTCGCATTTCCTCGGACAAAATTTTTCAAAGGCCTCGGGGATCCAGTTCCAGGGGCGCGACGGTGCGGTCGAGCATGCGTGGACGACGAGCTGGGGCGTGAGCACGCGTCTGATCGGGACCCTAATCATGGCGCACTCCGACGACGACGGGCTGGTTCTCCCGCCTCGGATCGCTCCGGCGCATGTCGTGATCATCCCGATCACGCCGAAGGAGGATTCCAAAGCCGCCGTTCTGGAGGCCGCGGAGGCGCTTGCCAAGTCCCTGAGGGCATCGACATTCGAAGGGGAGCCGGTTTCGGTGGAGGTGGACGCCCGCGACATCGGCGGAGGGGTCAAAAGCTGGGAGTGGATCAAAAAGGGAGTGCCTGTGCGCATCGAGATCGGGCCGAGGGATCTGACCCAGGGCACCGCAGCCGTGTCCCGCCGCGATCGTCCGCACAAGGAAAAAGACTTTCTTCCGATGGCGGACATTCCGTCGCGCATGGCCGGGATCCTCGACGACATTCAGGCTCAGTTGCTCGCCCGCGCGACCGCGTTCCGGGAGACCCATCTGAAGCCGATCGACTCGAAGGAGGGATTTTACGCGTTCTTCACGCCGGCGAATTCTGCCAAGCCGGAAATCCACGGCGGCTTTGCGCTCGCGCACTGGAATGGAACTCCCGAGGTCGAGGAGCAGATCAAGAACGATCTCAAGGTCACGATCCGATGCATTCCGTTCGAGGAATCACCCGAGCCCGGAGTGTGTCCGTTCACAGGCGCGCCGAGCCGGCAGCGGGTCGTCTGGGCGAAGTCGTATTGATTTCAGGGTGTGAAAAACGCCGGCAGGAGATAAACCCGTCCGGGTTCGAGCCGGGCGGCCTTCGGGAGCAGGTCGAGCTCGATTTTCGCGGAGGCGCGCGACTCGCCGAACATCCGGAGGAATTTGTCGAAGCTGTAGTTGCGCTCGTATCTGACGACCTGAGCGTCGGGAGCGCCTCCGAGTTCGGCGGCCTTGTCGTAGGCGTCCTCGATGTAGCCGAGTTTGTCCACAAGCTTGTTCGCGAAGGCGTCTGTCCCGCTGAGGATGCGTCCGTCGGCGACCCCCTCGCGGAGCGTTTTCTCATCCAGCTTCCGCGAGCGGGCCACGATCCCGACAAACCGGTCGTAGCTCTGCATCACGAGACCCTGGATGTAAGCCTGTTCCTCCGGTGACATTTCCCTCGCGCCGTTGAGCATGTCCTTGAACTTTCCGCTTTTGAAGACGACCGACTGGAGGCCGAGCTTTCCGAAGAGATCGCGGTAGTTGAGCGTGGAGATGATCACGCCGATGCTGCCGGTGAACGTCGTGTCGTTGCACATGATCCAGTTCGCCCCGCAGGCAGCATAGTAGGCGCCCGAGGCGCCGATCGAGTTGAAATAGACAACCACCGGCTTGTGGCGTGCGAGCTTGCAGATCGCGTTGTAGAGCACGTCCGAGGCCGTGATCTCCCCGCCGGGGGAATCGACCTGCAGGACGACCGACTTGATCTGCTTGTCCTCCTCCGCCTGCTCGAGCGCTGCCTTGAAATCCTCGACCATGGATTGTCCGAGGCTGCCCGACTCGCTGAAGGCGATGATGCCATCGAGGGGAATCACGGCCACCTTCGACGAGGAGTCCGACCCGTCCACCAGGACGCGTTCCTCAAAAACCTTTGACCGCAGAAGCTTGACGCCCGCCACGCTCGATCCCCCCTTCGCTCCCAGAGCGGCGAGCAGGAGCAGGTTGACGAACATGCTCGCGCAAACCGCGACGAAGAGGACAAGCATCAGGCAACCGGACTTTTTCATGAGATGAACCGGAACGTGGCCCAAAACCCCGCCCGCCACAAGTCGGGAATCGGGGAAGCCGGAGAATCGGATTTCGGAAGGAAACCGGCTTTAGTGTTGGGCATGCCCAGGCCGGCTTGAATCGCTATTTTGAAACCGCGTTTTCGCGGCTTTGCACATACGCGCTGCGCAGGGCGATGTAGCGGTCGATCGAGTTTTTGGAGGCGGCATCGTAGGCATCGAGCCTGATGCTCATGCTGTTGATGGCCGGCGGGCTTGTGATCGCGAGAGCGGTTGCGCCGCCGATCCCGCCGAACGAGACCCAGGTGACCGGGTTCAGCGCATAGTCGCCGGCGAGACCGACCGTGTCGCGAAGGCTTTTCGGGCCCAGAACGGGAAGCACGATGTAGGGTCCGTGCCCGATTCCCCACTTGGAGAGAGTCTGGCCGGTATCCGCGGGCGGCAGATCCGCGAGTGCGGGAGTGCGGTCGGACATCCGGATGAGCCCCCCGACCCCGCCCACGGAGTTGACGAGGAACTTGCGGGTTTCGAGGCCCGCGCGGTCGAATTTGAGCTGCAGCAGGTGATTCACAAAACGGACGGGAAATTCCACGTTGTCGCAGACGTTGAACACGGCGGATCGGACAGGTCTCGGCAGAACCGTCGTATAAATTTTGGACAAGGGGCGGAAAACGTAGGAGTAGATCTGGTGGTTTACCCAGAAGACGCACCGGTTCGCAGGCTCCAGGGGGTCGGCGATCCGCCCGGCCTTATTGTATTCCTCCAGATCGTCATCAGGTCCGGCGTTCCGGACCGCGCGCTGTTTATCGGGGGCTTTTTTGTCGGCGGATTTTCTTCTGATCGTGACGGTGGGCAGTTCCCTTGCTGTCTTGGCGGGGACGGGATTCTTTTTGGAAACCTTGGACGGGGGGGCTGGTTTCGCCGCCTCTCTGCGTGCGGATGGTGCCGCCGGACGTTCCTTTTTCTTTCCGGCTGATGGGGAATCCGCCGAGGCCCGGCGGGGCTTTGGCTCCAACGCGCTCTCCAGATAAAACGTCTCCGGCGAGTTTTTCGGGAGTTTTCCGTCGACAAGCGGGACGGGCCGGAGGATGCCGTCTTTTGTGATCGTGACAACTCCGGAGGCGAAGGGTTCGGAAGCAAGCCCGCCATGCAGGGAAGCAAGCAGGACCGCCGCAAAAAAGGAAAACAAGGGCCTGCCCACAGGCATGCGCAGGGTGCGGGGCAATTTTTCCGCCGATGTCGGCCGTATCTTCATCGCGGCGGGGACACCGACTTTTTGAGCGCGGCGACGACGGCGTTGGCGCCGCCGGATTTGAATTGGGCATCAAATTGGGTCCGGTAGTTGGCGATCATGCTGACCCCTTCGATTACAACATCGGTAATGCTCCAGCCTTTTGCTCCCTGATCCTCCAGGCGGTAGGTGACATCGTATTTGCTCCCCTTGTAGAGGGTGGTGGTCGGCACCTCGACGCGGCCCGGGCCGGTGGATACAGCCGCCTTGTAGGTGATTTCCGGCAATTCGCCCGGTGTGAAGTTTCCGGAGTATGTCCGGATGATCAACATGGTGAAGAAGTCGGTCGCCTCGCTC
>QYQL01000014.1 GCA_007280915.1 Verrucomicrobiaceae bacterium
GTTACGCAACAACCTTGGCTACACAGGAGGAGTGCCACCCCGACCAACCCAAGCGTCGATCTTTTCGCGTTCATGCTGTTTGTCCTCGCGGATTTTTTCGATATGCCGCTCGCGCCGGGTTGGAGTGAGCTTTTCCACGATCCGGGCCACGACCGGCACGGATTGCAGGAGAGCGATGATGGCCGACCACATCGAATCAGACCTTGAACGAATTGTTCTGCTTGCCGTCGTCCACGAGGTCGCCCACCCGATTCACCACGTCCTTGAGGAGCGAGGCCCCGGCAAAGATGTAGAGACCGTATTCGGGCGGAACAAACGGGATGACATTGAGACCGGCGATGACCCCGGCAATTTTGCCGACAAGGGTGAGGATTTTGATGGCGTTCATGCCATCGGCGCGAGTGTCAACCATTGCGAGGAAACACATGTCTGTATGCCTGAGGTTGTCCAAGTGGATGTATGGAGCTAAAATCAACCAATGAAGCAGCCAATTGAAATTCAAGTCTGCGGGTTCCACGAACTCGAAGATCAAATTCAGTGTCAGTCCGAATCAGTTGTTTCAATCTGGGACGTTCTCTCGCCGCATGCAGATGAAACGGTGGAAATCCTGCGACGACGCTTTCGTGATGACTGCTTGCACGTCGCCAAGTTCGACGACATCGCAATACCGTCTCCGGGAAAACAGGCAGCGACAAAGGAGGACATTCGCAAGATTTTGGAGTTTGCGAAACACGCTCCCTCGCCGGTGCTGGTTCACTGTTTCGCAGGAATCTCGCGTTCCACCGCCGTTGCCTACGCTATTCTCTGCCAATCTCACGGCCCCGGTGAGGAGGATGTTTGCATGGAGAGATTACTGAGGGCTCGCCCGCAGGCTGCTCCCAACGCGTATATTGTGGCCCTTGCAGATGAGGTATTGGAGCGAAACGGCGCAATGAATGCGGCCTACGAGACGGTTATGAGACGATACATCATCGGTGGTGCAACCCTCTGAATCCACCGGATGGCCTTCTTCTAAAAAGCACCGGTTTGGTGCATTGACGTTATCTCTTCAAACGGGCCAGCCGCCCGCGAGTCTTGGCAGCCAACACGGCAACAATGCCTGCGCCGACCAGCACCGAAAGCGCCCAATCCAGCGGAGTGAAAAAACTGGCTGCTGTCAGCAGCGTCCATGTGCCGTAAGGAAGGAGCAGGAAGGAACTGGTGATCAGGCCGGGGGTATATGTGGGTTTGCCAACCTGAAAGCCGATGGTGTGCATGGCATTGTTCAGAAGTAGCTCAAACCAAATCATCGAAAAGCCCAGCCAGGGCGCGACCGGGGCTAGGATGGCCCCCAGGATGACCATCGGCCAAGCAATCAAAATATTCACTTGGAAGACGTAGCCCTCGTCCAGCGGGTAGTCCGGGTCGGTTTTGGAACCTATCGGAGATTTGAGGTTCAAGAAATCCTTAAAACTGGTTGGAGCCAGAACATACTCCTCCGCCTCATGCAGCATTAGCAGGGGCAGATGCAGCCACAGCAGCCATTGGTAGGCATCCATGGACGGTCGAAACCAGATCAGAAGAACGATCAACGGCGGGGCCAGAAACAGAGTGGCCGACTGCCAGAAGTAGTTGATTTTGCGATAATCCATAGAACTTCGTTTACTCACCGCCGAACCAAGCAGTGAGTTTGTCGGCGAGCTTGAGGACTCGCACAAACATTCCGCAGATTCGTTTATTCCATTTTCCCTGGTGCGCCGACAAACGGAGCCACGACGCAAGAGAGTCCCAGCATGGAGAGAAGTGCGAAAGCGATGAACGGGAGAATCATGGTCAAAATCTATCGTCTCAGGTGTGGGCTTCAAATGCCTTTCATCCACTTTATTGACTGTGATCAAGGCGCAGATTCGTGAATATTCCGGGGCTCACGCTTTTCCTCAGAGTCGGCCCAGGAACTTCAGCACGGCAACCACACCGACCACGACGCCTGGCAGGCTGGTGCCAATGGCAATCCACCGGATCGCCTTCTTCTCAAAAGCATCGAACCGATCACAGAGGCCCGTGAGCTGAGCCTTCATCCCGTTGCGGCCGTCCTCGCCCCGGACGATGATTTCCAGAGCGAGCAACCGGCGGTCGAATACGCCAAGCCGGTCACGCACGGATTCGCGACAGAGATCGCAGCGGTCGGCCAAATCGTGGAGCGGATCGCTCATTGCCGTGACAGATTCAGCCGGAGGCTCGGGGCAACAGCGGCGGAAAATGGATCGAGGAAGCTGGCTTTGATCGCCTGATATTGCGGCCCATCAAGCACAATGGTGGTGCCGTTGCTGCCGAAAAGAATCCGCTCATTTTTCAGGTCGAAGAGGATCGTCGAAACCGGCACGGCGGTGAGAGTCACGTTTTGGGTCACCGGTTGCTGGACAGTGACCGGCTGGTCGAGGGGGATCTCTACTTGTGCGAGTGCCGGGGATGCTGCCAAGGCGAGTAGTGCGAGGAGGTTTTTCATGGAGTTAGGGTTCGGTTGCCATCACCTGAACGGCACCGGTTGAGAAAATGACGCAGAGCTGAGTTTTGCCGCTGCCGTTGTCCCGTGCAAAGATGCGGGCGTGATTTCCACCAGGAGCGGCAGGGGTCGTAACTTCGGGCAGGTCCACCGGCACTGAACTCCACAGGGCTGAAGCGCGTAATTCCAGGGCGCTACGCTCGACAGAAAAGTTCGCGGTGGCGTTTCCGAAGCGTAGAGTGCCGTTGTTGTTGGCAGTGATGAAAGCACCGACATTTGAACTCTGGTTGATGAGGAGTAATCCCGGGTTGTCGTTTGCCTGGGAAATGATCCAGCTCCGCGCAAAATAGAGTCCACCCGAAGCGTTCGGAAACTGCTCGGCTCCAATCCGAATGCCCTGCCAGCCTCCAAGAAAGCTGCCCTCCGGCCTGACCATCAGAGCGTCAGGGCTGGCAAATGCGGGAACCGCTGCAAGCAGGAGAGCGAACCACTTCATAGCCGGGTTTTGAGTTTGAGGTGGTATTGCAAAATCCGTGTTTCGAGCTCAGTTGGGAGCGGGAGCGGCGCGGCGTTGAAATCCCTCTGGAGATCAGCCCATTCACGCCCGAGGGCCGTGCCAAGATAGGGGTATTTCTCATTCCAACCCGGCCCCATGATCTCGCGAGATTTGCTCCAAATCAGAGGAAGCCGAATTGATCGGGTAGGCGTTGCGATTGCCGGCACAACGATGGTTGGCGTCTGAACCGTCGGCGTTGAAGGCGTCGGGGTTGAAACCACACGCGCAAGGGTGAGGCGCACCGTGGGAATCTCGGCCGAAAGCTGGAATCCGGACGCCAGGAGCACCGCAATTACGATCTTCCTCATTGGGTGAGTGCGTCGCGAGTGGATTTAACTTTCGAGAGGAATTTCGCGCTTTCGGGAGTCACATCCACGGTGAGGAGGATCTTGTCCGCGAGGGCTACAACTTCCTGCGGGGAGAGGATCGAGCGATCAATGGTGTTCCAAGCCAGCGCGGTTCCGAGGTGTCCGGACCATTTGGCCACCGAGTTCACGGCAGCAACGGAGGCGGTATGACGGGCGGACCTGGGCGCATCGGCGTCACGCAGCGCAAAGAGCAACGCGGTCTGGCCACCTGCATTGGCCGGGTCCTCGGCGACGGCAGCCCGTGCCAGGCTCTCGGCCTGTGTGAGATCCCCGGTGATTCGGTAGAACAAACTCTTGAGAGCGGGATCTTCCGCGAGCGCAAGAGCGGCGGAATTGTCGCCCGCCTTGACGAGCGCTAAAATTTGCGCCCCTCGGGAAACCGGTGGAGTTGTGGGTTGCTGGGCGTTGGCGATGCCGACTGCGAGAGAGAGGATAAGGAGTGTGTGTTTCATTACGGTTCCGTGAATGGTGTCAACGAGAGGATTGGTGCGGACGCGGTTCCAGTGACCTGAAGCTTCCATCGCTTGGTCGTTCCAACTTGGGAAAGGATCGGCCAACCGTCCTCGGAAATTGCAAACTGGTTTTCTCCCTGAGCGGCCACAGCCACGAGAGGAGCGCCGCTTTTTGCGGCCGTTTCGCGGTAAACCGCCAAGGCCGATCCAACGGCTGGAGTCGTGCTCTGGATCGCCTTGACTCCCGGCCCGCCATTGAGGCTTTGGCCGATGATGGCAATGCCACTTGCATTTTCCGAAATCACCATGAGTCCATGGTCGGTGCCGGTGGGGCGCACGGTCATCGCCGCATTGAGTCCCCACCACTGGCCAGGAGGAGTGGACCCCGGCCAAGACATTCCTGGGACGCTCCAGGTGCCATTGCCGGAGAGATATTGTGTCGCGTTACCGGAAAGGTTGAGCGGAGCAACTGAGCCAATGCTTCCGAGAGCCGATTTGATCGAAGAGTTGTTGGTGATCCAGAAATTGGTCGGTGAAACGACGGAGCCGGAGCCATCGACTGTGACCGTGCGGGTCTGGGCCATGGCGAGCGAGGCGGAAGCGATGAGGATGAGCGTCAGGAGTTTCATGGGATGGCAGAAGAAAGTTCAATCGCCTCATGGCCCGAAGAACCGCGCACGAGAAGCGCATGCCAGGAGTTGGTATCCGGGTTGAAGAGTTGGAGGCCACCAGTGGGATCGAGTCGGAATTTAGACGGGGCAAGCGCCGGTGCTTTGGCATCCAACGCCTCCTGAGTGGCTGAGGAAACCGGCTTGTCGGCATCGCTGGTATTCTCCACGTTTCCGAGTCCGACCTGGGCGGCAGTGACCGCGTGCGGGTTGTTTGTGTCGGCGGGATGGGTGATCAGATCCGCGTATTCGGATTTGGTGAGGAGATTTCCTGGCAGCGGATAAATTGGCCCTCCTTCCTCGGCAACCCCTTCGTTGCCACGAATGATGTCGTTTTCGAGAGTTACTGGCAGCGTGTTGGAGCTTGTGCGGATATCTCCTTCCGCCCACTCGATTTCCAACATGAGCGCGACCGAGGACGGAGTTGGAACTCCTGCAAAAAGGGCGCTGATCTGGACCGTGTTGAGGTTGAGATCGAAAATATAGGTAGCCGCAATCCCGGTTCCGGACTTCGTCCAACCAAGACCGGAGGCAACGAACTGCCCGTTGAAATCCTTGTCGGCTTTGAGCCCGAGGCATCCCGTGGCCCCGGATGGCAGTTCCTGCACCACGCCCCCGCGCAGGAACCTCACCTCGACGGGAAACCGGTCGCGACGCTTGAACGTGAGTGAGGAAACCACCTGGCCGGCCCATGTCCGGATCGTCCGGTCGTCCAAATCAATTGCGATACGCATCGCAGTCGGGGAATTGTCAATCGTGAGCCTCACAACGGCGGCCACTTCGCCACCGGACAGTCCTGAGTGCGAAAGCCCGCCTTCGCATCGATCCAGCATCCGCACTTCGAGCACCGGCGGTCGGAGATGGTGAAAAACTCGCACGCCTCACAGATTTCAATGCGGCGCGCCTTCTGTGAGTTATTTACAGGTTGCTCGCCTGCAAGCGCAGATCCGCATTCAGTTACGACAGCACCGACGAATGATCGCAGTTGGGAGACAGGCGGAGCGAATCTCGCCCGAAGCTCTGCAAA
>QYQL01000145.1 GCA_007280915.1 Verrucomicrobiaceae bacterium
AGGTGGATAAGAGGCAGTTATGGCACCCGCCGACAGTGGAATCCCCGAAGCGAGCGACACGCTCGTGCAGAGTGTGGACATCGAGCAGAAGCTCAGCGAAGTCGTCCGTCAGGACAAGGACGGGAAATTCGCGATGGCCCAGGCGTTTGATCCGGAGGTTTCCGGCAGCATCAAGGTACTCGGCACGACCGGCGACGCGGTGGGGAGCGATCTGGTGACAGCTCTGGCAAGCGTGGCCGCCGGAGTGACGATCGTGAAGGAGAAGACCCATGCGACCACCCAGGACAATTTTGACGAAACCGACTTGAGCTTCGTGAACTTCCCCGGCGCGTCGTAACCGCCGATTATTTTATGCAAAACTCATTCCACATCATCCGCGAGGAATTCCCCTCGGCAAACGAACGCGAAAGCCGGGCCGCATGCGTGGCGAGCAAGAACACCCACGGTGCGGCTGCGGCTCACGCCTCCGGCATCGGGATCATCGACTTTTCCCGCACGATTGAAGACACGCCAAGCGGGGCGAAGACCGTCGCGAGCTGGGCGGTCAGGGAAGGCGAGGCCGAGTTTCGTCCCGACTTCCAGGCAGAGCGGATCACGACAGGCGAACTCCTGCGTCGGATGCGCGACGAGGACTGGCAGCAGGCGAATCCCCATCATCCGATCAGCTACATGGCTCAGGCACTGCGTGCCAATCACAGTCTCGGGCGGGCGATTGCCGAGAAAAAGCCGCTCGTTTCCTTCAAGCGCGGGAAATTCCAGGCACTCCTGACAATCGGCGGCGACAAGGAAAAGCAACGTCGGCTCCTCACCCGTGCCGGATTCACCCCGACTGAAATCACCGAAATCCTCTCCGCATTATGAATATCCTCGACGGACAAATCGACTTCCACGGGCTTCGGCTGCGCCCGCTCACGATCGGCAGCATGGAACTCTGCCGCGCGTTCGGCCTCGGCCTCTTCACGGGTGAGCAAGTGTCACCGCCCGAGCAGATCCGTCAGACCGCCGCATACCTTTGGATCCAAAGCGAACCGCTCCCGGATGTCATCGCATCCGCTCAGGCGGGCCTGACCCCGGAAGCGTGGCACGCGAAATACATTCTGCCTTTCATGTTCCGGATCACCCCGAAGGCGCTCGGCGATGCGGCGGCCCTCATCATGAAAAGCCTGGAGGACATCGGGCAGGCGGTTGTTGATGTGGAGGCGAAGCCCGACCAGCGGCCCGAGGACGTGCCCCCAAACTCGTAGAGCCGGCCTGGAGCACATGGCTCGTGTTCCTGCTGGCGAAGACGACTGGATGGCCGGAGCAATTTCTCCTCTGGGAATTGCCGCTCACCCGCGCACTCCAATACCAGCATGCCGCCCTGCGCTCCGAAGGAGTCTGGACGGTTGCGCCATCAGACCAGCCGCCCATCACCACGACCCACCTGAGCGGGTTCTTTTCGGGCGAGGATTTTGACACGGACCCGCAGGCATGACGATCAAGCTCGACGACCGGGAATTCCGCAAGGCGATGGCGGTCTATGCCGCCGGATCGAAGCGCTCTGCCGCGGAGTTGCTGCGCCAGCAGGCGAGGCTTTTTCTTCAGGACACTGTGAGCGTGACCCCGCCCGCCGGGAAGGGAGCACGGGGGACTGCCGCCAAACAACGGGGCATGAAATGCGTGGAGAAGGACATCCTCAAACTCATGCACCCGTATGATCCGCCCGCCGACGCAAACGTCCTGCGGGCGGCAGGGATGTTTGTGCCGGAAGCATCAACGAAATCCCCTGCGGACATCCACAAGGCGAACCGGAGCAAAAAAGACGGTCGCGTGAAGCGCAGGATTTTCCCTCGGATCAAAATCAAGTCAGCCGACTTGAAACGCTACATCGCCTCAAAACAAAAGATGGTCGGCGTGCTGGCATCCGGCTGGAACGCGGCAGGGGAGCGCCTCGGGTGGCGGTTGCCGGGATGGATCGCACGCCACGGATCGGGAAGCGGCCATTGCCGGGTCGAGGTGGGCGGCCCCGACATGAAGATCGTCATCACCAACTCGGTCACTTTCGTTGTTCGCGCCGATGATCTGGATCGACGTGTCGCCTTCGCCCTCTACCGGCGCACAAAAGCCCTGCTCCGTCAGCTCGAACATTTCCAGCAGCAGGCCGCTAGGAGGGCGGGACTCTGAGCCATGGCCGCCAAACTCACAGCAGAGCTCGGGATCAAGCTCGGCAACACGACGGCCGCCATGAATGCGCTCAGCGCCCGTGTGCGCGGCGCTCTCGCTCCCCTTCAGCGGTTTCAGAATGCGGCATCGGGCATCGGCAAGGCATTCAGCCCGCTCACGGGGTTTGTTTCAACGGCCACGGCGGGATTGTTTGCCGCCGGGGCGGCTGCGGCCGGAATCGGAGTCGGCCTCAAAAAAGCTTTCGATGTGGGCGGCGAACTTAACGACATGTCGGCGAGCACCGGGATCGCCGTCGATAAGCTGATGGTGCTCCAGCAGGCGTTCGTGAACAACGGGATGGAAGCGGAGGCCGTCGGGAAGGCGGTCAACAAGCTGCAAAAAGCCCTCACCGGGGTCAATGATCAGGGCGAGCCCACAAACAAGATGTTCGAGAAGCTCGGGCTCGGCATGGATGAGATGGCCTCGCTTTCCCCTGACGAGCAGCTTCTAAAAATCGGCAAGGCAATCAACGGACTGGCAACGCCTGCCGAACGCACGGCAGCGGCATGGTCGCTCTTTGGCAGAACCGGAGCACAGATGCTCACGTTGTTTGCCGACAGCAATGCGATCGGCGACGCCCAGACCCAGCTTGGCTCTCAGGCGCAGATCCTTGCCACAAACGCCCAGCTCTTTGACCGGATCTCCGACAACCTTGGCACCGCAGGGAAAAAGCTTCAGGGGTTCTTCGTCGGCATGGCGGACGCCATCGCCCCGGTCATCGATCCGATGATCCAGCTTTTTGCGGAAACCGATTTTGCCGCCTCCGGGCAGGCATTCGGCCAGGGAATCGCCGGAACGATGACATCCCTCCTGGATGGGTCGATCTGGGGCGCACTTGGAGATTCGGCACTCGTGGCCGTTGGCACGGCAGTCAACGCCCTTTGGAAAGGCATGGGGGCTGCCGTGGGCGGAGCCGGTCAGCTCCTCATTTCCGCATTTCGCCTCGCCGTGGACGTGATCTCGATTCTCCTCAAGCCGTCGTTCTGGGCCTCGATGGGCGAGCAAATGCTCTCATGGGTCCACCGGTTCAATCAGCTCTTCTATCAGGTTTTTGCTGGTGTGGGTGACCTCCTCAAGCCTCTGCTCGACAAGGTCGGGCTTGGAGGCGTCGCCGACAACATGAAGGGATATTTTGGGGATGCTGCGGCAAAGGAGGGCGCTGCGGCAGATGCCACGGCTGCGGCAGCCTCGGCCGATTTTGCCCCGTCCCAGGATACGCTCAACGCACGGCTCCAAACCGAAATGGAAGCCCTCGGCGGGTCACTCTCCACTTGGTTTGAGGCGATCCCGAACCTGATCAACACCGACGGCGTTCAGACTGCTCTCGACGACAAACTGGACGCCATCTTCGCCAAAACCAACGACAACTACAACAAGGCCGACCGGACGAGCGGCGGGAAGAAAAAGCGCACGGAGGATTTGGAAAACTTGGGTGGTGCGGGGAAGTCCGGTCCCGAGGCGTTTCGCATGACTCCCATCGGCGGTCTCGGGGTCTTCATGAAGAACGTGCTCGCGAAGGACCCGATCCTTGATGAAAACCGCCGGCAAACCGGTCTACTCAAGGAAGTCCGCGATGGCATCGCGAGCCTTGGGCGAGGAACCGACAACAGAATCCGCACGTTCGCATGAGCACGAGCTTTGAACTGCTTGGCGCTCAAGGCGGACGGGACGAGAACGGCATTGCGAGCGTGACGGTCCCGTATTTCGCGCAGACCATTGATGAGGTATTCAGTGTGGGAGCGGCCACCTATCTCGGCCTCCCGCAGGTTTCCCGCACGTTCCAGGCAAACGAGGACGGCACCTTCACGGTCCAAGTCACCTACGATGGGGGAGACTCCTCCAGCATGCCCGGCAGGGAAAAGCCGACCTATTCGCTTAACTCATCCTTTGAAGAGGAACCGATCGAGGCGCACCCGAATATCAATGACATCGTGACCAAATACGGCGGCACATGGAAGGACGGCCGGGTCACATTCCCATCGAAAATGCCTGACGAGAAAAAGGACACGGGCGGGCTCTCGAATGCGGGGACCACGGGAGACAGCGAACAAAAACCGAACCCGATGTGCGGGGTGGAGAAATACAAAAAGCTCTCCGTCCAGTGGAGCGTCACCTACGCGGCCACGGTGATTCCAGGGAGCGTTCTCGCCGCCGTGGGCCGCGTCATTTCCAATCCTCCAGGCTCCGCGCCACAAGTTGCCGGTCGAACAAAATGGCTCGTCATGCCTCCCACGGCCAGCAAGCGCGGGAACGTCGCAGAGATCACCGAGAACTACTTCCTGCTCGACGAGGGCACAGCCACGGAAATCTACAAGCTCGGCTCGATTTCATGATCCCAAAACCCGTCAAACCCGGCGACCTCGTGCTCGCCGCATGGAATGCCGTGCTCAAGGCGATGACCTCGCTTGCGATCCTGCCCGGCAAGGGAATCCTGCTCACCCGCTCCCCGCAGGGCACGGTCATCAATTCCCGGCAGGCAATCAAAGGGTTCACGGGCGCGTGGGCGGTCACGGCTGGCACCAATTCCCTCAAGGTGGCACGCGGGTTTGTGAATGCGGTCGAACCGCTTGTTGGCGGCTTCAAAATCTCCGATTCCAATGCGGAAATCCCATTCAAGGACTTCGTGGACGGACGCCTCTGGGTCGGCATCAAAGTCAAAGTCGACCCGGAGACGGGCCGGATGAAGGAAAAGGACGCGACCGAGAACGACATCACGGTCGTCGTGCAGGGCACCCCGAAAAGCACCGACGCACTGATCGGCTTTCACCCAATCGCGCTGCTCACGCAAAAGCCTGTTCTGACGGTTCACCAGATCGCGTATTTCGACTACCAGCACAGCACCGCCAGAAAACCCACGGGCAAAGGGTTTCGGCACTTCTTTCATGTGGCATGAAATTCATCGGCAACCACATTGCAGCCTCATTCTGGAACTCGAAGGTTCTCGGGCGGTTGCGCCACGAGGATGCGTCGCCCGGAGCCCATATCACCGTGCTCAAGCTCCCCGGCGGGCAGCTCGTTTCCCAAAGCGATTCCGGGCTCTACAAACATCCCTGGTTCACATCACCGCAGTGGAATCCCGAGAAGGAAAAATCCGATGCGCTCAAGGCCGCAGCAAGGGCGGCAGGCGAGGAAGTCAAACCAGGCGTCTGGGAGGCCATTGTTCGCCCAGGCTTCGTGAACGGCGAGGATCCGACGGTCAAGCAGGAGGACGGCACGTTGGTCGGGCTCGTGGATACCCCAGCGATCCAGCTCAACGCATTTGCGTTCCCGCTGGGGTTTCCAAAGTTTTTTGAGTCGCTTGGCGTGCAGAAGGAAAGAAACAAGGTGTCGATCACCGGAAACGACGGGAGTGGCAATTTCGATTCCATCAAAATCAGAATCGATGAAACCCCGAGGGAATCCACAGCCGAACGCCGCTACCTGCAATCCTGCGAAGTGTTTCTCAGTGTGGCGAGGCCGACATACAGCATGGCAACACAGGTGGATGGCAACCTCGTTACAGGCCACCTCGTCGATTATACGGTCACTTTCGACACGAGCGCCATGGAGCGTTCCGGTTCACGTGCCCGGATTCTTGCAGCAGCCGCCATGCCGGAGACTTACAAGCCAACATTGCAGGACCGGCTCGCGGGAGTTTATGGCGACGATGGCGAGGACCGCATCCTTGTGGCGACGATCTTCTTTCTCTCACCTGCGGGGTGGACGCCTAAGATGGGCGACAAAGGGCCTCTCCCGCCACCGCCACCAAACGGATTTTGGACACCGTTTGTGCGGCACAACCTCTTTTGGAACCTCTGCCACGCCGCAAAAAACCTGCCGCCGGTGAATACGAAGCAGGCGGCCACGGATTCGTTCCTTTCGTATTTTGTCGGTCGTTACACCGTGGCCCCGCAGGCCACCCTTGGTGCGATGGAAGCCGAGGGGCAGCGGATCCTTGCCGCCGCACTCAACAACACTTCCAACGAGGGGAAATTCTGGAGCGTGTAAAATGGAAGCCGACATTTACGGTTTCAACAAGGCAGCCCGCATGCGCGCCGAGCGGGCGGAACAGGTTCAGGAGGCCCCGCCACTTGAGCCGGATTTCCCCTACACGGTCGAGATGTTTCCCTTCGGGTTTTTCAGTGCCGAACCCTCAATCGGCGACGAGTGATTTTGACACGGCCCGCATGTCGAGCCATGTCAGCCAATTTATTTTACGTCGACCTCTACAACGGGAAACTGTGCCGGAGCGGATCCGGGGAGGAATTGACGTTTCCGGATCTTGTGGCCGGCGGGAGCGTTTCATTTTCGATCCGCTTTCTGGAATATGTGGGCGGCTATGTGGAAGCGGACCAGGACATCACGGCGCTTCGGGTGTCGGTGGGGGCGATGGATGCGAGGCCGCTCTCCGGTCGATACAAGATTGGTGCAGGCTCTCCAGCCAACACAACCGACTTTCTCGACTGGAACGCCCCGGCATGGGCAGTTCAATCCGCGCTCAATGCTCTGGGCGGACAGGTTTTCTCGTGTGACGACGTTCCGGGCGGGATTCTGATCCGCAGCAATCAGGAAGCCGTGCTGACT
Source organism: Verrucomicrobiaceae bacterium (assembly GCA_007280915.1). Taxonomy (GTDB): domain Bacteria; phylum Verrucomicrobiota; class Verrucomicrobiia; order Chthoniobacterales; family Terrimicrobiaceae; genus QYQL01. Next base: position 6,766 of record QYQL01000145.1, read on the forward strand.
GTGGTATCCAACCGTCTCGTGCCACGGTCATTTGGTCGGATCACGGGACGAGCGGTTGATGGTGCCTGGCTCTACGAACTGCGTCTCACGCAGGCTCCGCTTTCCTTCTCGGACACGGCGGTTCGCATATTGCCCGACAGCCCCTCGATTTCAACCGTGCAGGATGGGGGCGCTGACCCGAGTGGCACAACGGTCTGGAACGAAATCCAGGCGCTCCACGTCCCGCCGAAATTTCGCGGCACCTACCAGCTCCGCTACGGATACGGAAAAACCAAGCTGCTGGATCCGAGCGACGGCACGAGCCAGCTCCAGGAGGCGCTGAACGAGATTTTGGACGACATTGTGTTCACCACTCTGTCTGGCTCCCAGGAAAAGGGCGGATGCGTGGTAACAAACCCGACCACAAACATCGCCCACATCGAGTTTACGGGGGCGCTTGGCGGGTTGGACCTCGATCCGCTGGAAGTCCGGGTGTTCAGCGCTCCTCCCGGTGACTGGACATTTGAGCTGCCGCTCGACCGCTCCGAGATGCTGGAGGCATTGCGCGAGTCGGAAACGATCACTGTTCCGTTTGAGGGAGAGGCAGATTTTTATCTCGACCCATTGGATCACGGCGCGGGCACGGTGACTCGAAAGCTCTGGAGCACAACTGTTCGCATCAAACGCCCGCTCATCTTCCCCGACATGGAGGAAGTGCCGGGCGTGGACTGGCTTTGGCAGAACCCGAAGGACTATGTTCCATTTTCTGCGAGCCAGGTCATCACCGGCCAGCAGCACTTCACCCAGGTGATCGGCACTGGAGCAGCGACAACGATTGCCATCGCCCACGGCCTCGGCACAGACAACCTCGCGGGCGTGATGATCCGCGAGAACCTGGCAGGCGGGCGGATCCTGGAGCCTGACGAATACTCGGTGCGTATCACTTCAGCCAACAGCATTGAGATCACGTTCCCCGTCGCCCCGGCATTGAACTCCCTGGCCGTAGTCGTGACGAGCGCGGGACCCGCCTCGGCATTCTCGGCGCACAGGCACACGATTTCTGAAATCGGCGACGAGGTGGAAGGCGTGTTTGTGACCACTCTTCGCAATGTGCTCGATGATTTTGGTCAGCGGATCGAGCGCTTGGAGGGACTCATCGGGCGGGCCGACGTGGTTGTTGTGGCCAGCGGAAACAAGAAGAGCGAGTTTGTGATGCCTGCCGTGGGAGAGGTTCTCCCCGACATCTCAAACGAGGACAGCGTCGCAACCGTCGCCTCCCAGGTGGTTGTTGGAGAAACGACGCAGTCACCGATTGGCGGCACGGAACTCGAGGAACAAAAGGCGGCTGCACAGGCAGAGCTGACCCGCATCCAGGCGGAACTCGAAGCGATCAAGAAGGCGAAGGACGATGCAGCCAAGTCGGCCGCAGAGGAGGCTGCAAAAGCTGTCGTCATCGAGAAAGCGACCCAGATCGTGACAAGGATTTCATTCCCGGCCGTGCAATCAGAGGCCGCCAAGCCCGCCGTGCCGGCTGTGCCAGCAAGTGGAAACACACCAGAAACTCCGGGCACGGCGGCAGTTCCCGCAAAGCCGCTCGCTTGGCCGGTGACGCGTGGAACAAAGATGCCGTGGCTTCTTCCTGCCATTCACGATGTGGCGGCAACCAATGCGGCGGTCCTGCCAAGCGGTTCAGTCGGCAGCCTGTATCACGCGAGCGCATCGTTCGTATTGCCCGGCGGTGGCGGGCGGAAGCCACAACATGTGGGAATTGGCGACTACTTCGCTTTCGATGGACGATGCTTCTACCGGGTCGTGCGGCAGGGGGTCAGCAATTCCTGGCATCCGCTGGAAATGGAACGCGAACTCATGCGTGCCGTTCTTCGCCCGGATCAATTCCCATCCGCCTCGGAACTCACTCTCGGCTGGAACATCGAAGCCATGCTTCTTGCCGACCAGTTTGACGCGGAGGCCCGCGACATTTCGCGAACGCTCGCGCAATACCTGCTCCTTGTCGAAGCAGTCGCCATCCCGGATACCACCACGCCCGGCACACCGGGGCTCAATGTGGGGGCGGAAGGGTCGGTCGTCACGTTGTGCTCGGCTCGGATCGATCTTTCTCCGGCGAGCGAATCACACACGTTTTCGATGAAGCTCAAACGATCCCCCGAGGGCGTCGGTAGCGGAACTGTCACGCGCTACGGGGTGGCTGCGGAAACCCCGCCTCTACCGCCAGGGCCGTTTGTCCTGCGGGTGCGCCTGAGTGGGTTTGACGTGGACGACACCAGCACAGATCCACGCGGCCAGGTCGTCATGCTTGTTCCCGCAAGCCAACTCACCGTCACCCTCACGAGGTAAAACCATGTTCCTGGAGAAAATCGAAAGCATCACCCAGCTCCCGCAGCCTTCCCTTGGGCTTCTGCCCGCCGTGCATGACGCTGTGGTAGCCGATGCGGTGCTCCCGCTCGGCACTGCCGCGAGTCTCACCGGGCAGGTCATGCGAAATGCCAGCGGGGAGTTTCTCACGGTCCCGGCATGGGGACGGTGGCCGGCACGCCAGATTGCTCCGAACGAACACTTCGCGAGCGATGGACGGCTGTTTTACAAAGTTCGCCAGCGGCTCGTCAAACCGGCCGGGGAAACCTCGTGGTATCCGGAGGCGTTCGAGCGCACGCTCTACACAATCCATCTCACCCCGAAGCAGCTTCCGCTGGGCAGCAGCTTTCAATTCGACCGGCAGTTTGATTTCCGGCTCATCGCCAACACGACAAACGCCGTGTGGAGCGTGATCATCGAGGTCGGGCAGCGCACCATCCAGAGCACACCGTCTCCAATCGGCCCGAACCTGCTCGACTACGAGTGGCGCGAGCCGCTTCTGGAACAACAAGTCGTCCTCACAGACGTGATGTGCAGCCACCAGCTCGGGGTCGTGATTTGGAATACTCACGATGGCTTTGCCGCTTCGCGCCTCCTCTACGACAAGGCCGAGGCATGTGGCCCGGAAAGCCTGCCAACAGGCAGCGACTTCGCGATCCGAATCCGCCTCGGGCATTTTGACACCCAGAACTCTGTCGTGGATCCCAAAGGCTACGTCGCCTACGTCGCGAAAACCAAAACCTGAATTCTCATGGCAATCCCGATCATCGACATGACAACCAGCGTCCTCGGCTACCGCGCCGGGGAAGCGTGGTATTACCAACCAGCGACGACCAACTTGCCAGTCCCGACAACCTGGACGTGGAGCGGGTTGCCATCAGGGGTCACGGCAAATGCTACAACCGGCGTCATCCACGGCCCGGCCACTGACCCCGGCGTCTATCTCACCCGACTTGTGGCAACAAATGCCGATGGTTCGTCCACTCCAGCGATTATTCCCATCGGCATCTTTGAACGTTCGTGGTTGGATGCCGGTGCTGTCCCGGTCAATATCGACATGCGCACGGGACGCGTTTATCCGCACGCTCTTTCTTCATGGAAGGCTGGCGATCCGGTCATCTTCTGCAAGAGCGGTGACCACCTCATTGCCGACATCGGGTTCACAATGGACGGCGGCGCGAGTCTCATTCCCATCGGGCCGTCGGTCATCACCGTGGGCCTCAAGGAATTTGATTCCGAGGGCCTCCTGGCAGTTTCGGACGGGGCGTTCGAGACGCTCGGTGAATGGGATCAAACCCGCTACCGGGTTCTTTGCAAAATGGAAGCCTCGCTGATCGAAGCCTCGCTTTCCAATTACGATAACGACGCCGGGACTGCATTTTCCGCGCTGTGTGAAATCCAGTGGCAGCAGCCGCTTTCCTTCGGCGGCCAGGTGCGCGAACTCATGCGCTCATCCCAAACCTTCGCCCTCCAACTTGCCCGCGAAATCATCGTCCCATGAGCGTCTATTTCGATTGGCCGACAGCCTCTCTCGCAGGCAAGGCGGGCTATCTGGTGCGCCGCAAGGACTGGAGCGGCCAGTGGCTTCGCTACTACAACGGACTCTGGTGGCTATGCATCGGCACGGCCACCCCAACCGTGGTCAGGGCATCCGACTTCGGCAGGGAGGAATTTTTGTCCTCCGATTGGACCAATCTTCCACCCGAGTGCGTGACGGTCGCTCAGGCAGCTTCCGGGCAAACGTGTCCCCAGCCATTTGATCCTTCTGATCCGGGCGACTATCCTCCGAGCGGAGATCCGCCAGCAAGCGAGGATCCGGGGGTCGATCCATCTCCCGGGGATCCAGGTGGGGACAATCCCAATCCTCCTCCTCGGCCTATTCCACCAAATCCTTGGCCTTTTCCCGACGATCCGACCATTGGCGATCCAGGAACTCCACCCGGTGGCGGGGGCGGAGGTGGCGGCGGTGGTGGCGGACGTCCACCCAAACCGCCTCGCTCATCGGTTCAGTGGCCAACGGTTTCGCTCACGATGGACGACTTCACCGACCCGAACCCGTGCTATCCGCCAGATGCCAGTGGAACGAAAAAGGCATCATTTGGCGGGACTGTGACGTTGGGCACAACGGCTGATACCGTCGCAGGGAAACCGGCTGCCGGTGCCTACTTTGTGTCCGTGCGAAATGGCAATAAAGTGCTCTGGAGCCATATCATGTGGCCCGGCGATAGTATCGATTACGGTGTCCACGAAGTGGGGCCGGGGGTTCCTGGACAGAGTTCGTTCACATTTGAGGCGCGGGCACATCTTCCGAATTCCAACAGCGGAGACATCACGGGAACGGCATCCAAAACCATGCAGCCGTGGTGCTCATACGAATTCCAGTTCTGGTGCGAGGTGTCCGGTGGGTGCCACGAAGGCGTCGGCTGGGTCACCATCAGGTCACCGGAAGGCGGGAATCTCTACGATGGATGCCCGGGCCAAGGCGTGCTCAGCATGGGCAACACCACAATTACCGCCGGAACGGACATCACGGTTCAATACAGCAAGTCAAACGGCCCCTGTGCAGGCGGACACCAATGCAACAGGGCAATCTTCCGGGTGGAACTCAGCAATGGGAATGCCCGTGCGGTACTCGGCACAGCAAACCTCAACAACCAAGGCGATGGGGGAAACCGCGGGCCATTCACTTTCACCGTAACCCAAGCCCACCTCGATTCACTCAATTCCCCATGATCATCATCCCACTCTCCAGACTGGAATCCGCCGCAACGACAAAACCCCAGGGCTACTACGAGTCGTGCCTCGCCGCAGGAACCGTGGTGGGCGAAAACTTGGAACTTTCCGAGCGTGCGTTTGCAGAGCTTCGGGCGAGATTCGCCCCGCCTCCGGCTGTCTCCCAGCTGCGATCATTTGTGGGAGCCGTCGCGGCGGAATGTGGATCTGCGCTTGCAGGTGAACAACCTGTGAATAACTCACAGAAAGCGGGTCGCACTGAAATCTGCGAAGCGTGCGAGTTTTTCACCATCTCCGACCGCCGGTGCTCGAAGTGTGGATGCTGGATCGATGCGAAGGCGGGCTTTCGAACGCAGGACTGTCCGGTGGCGAAGTGGCCGCCGTTGTGAGGCCTCACGATTGACAATTCTCCGACTGCGATGCGTATCGCAATTGATTTGGACGACCGGACGATCCGGACA
>QYQL01000091.1 GCA_007280915.1 Verrucomicrobiaceae bacterium
GGTCACGGATTACATCGTCTACCTCGACGGGGCCGTCCGCCACAGCGGGGTTCTCGCGGTGGGCGGCGACCATATCACCAACGACATCTCGATCGGCCTTCGCATCCCGATCACCCGCGCGGAGAAGCTCAAGATCGAGGAGGGCTCGGCAATTCTCGGGAAATCCCTCCCCGGAGAAAATATCGTTCTGAAAAACGATACGGGATTTTCCGGCAAGGAGGTCGAGCGGGAAATGCTGAACATGATCATCCATGCGAGGCTTCAGGAATTGTTCGCGCTTCTTCGCAAGCGGCTTGCCGGGGAGGTTCCCGAGCATCTGCTGGGATCCGGCGTGATGATCACCGGGGGCTGCAGCTGCATCCGGGGGATCCGCGAGGTGGCGGAGTCGGTTTTCGAAATGCCGGTCCACCTGACCCGCGCACAGGCGGTCTCGGGACCGACATCCGCATTCGAAAATCCGCAGTTTTCGACGTGCATCGGGCTCGCCAAATACGCCCAGGCCGTCCGCTCGGAAATGCCGGAGGAATCGCTTATCGGCGGCATTTTCAAAAAATTCACAGGAATCTTCGGACTGAAATCATGATCACATATCCCCGATATCTCGACCGCTCCCAATCCCCGGTGGTCCGTCTGATCGGCCTGGGAAATGCGGGAGTCAACCTCGCCGACCGCATCAGCATGAACCAGGGCATGGACCTGGAAACGGTCGTCCTCAATTCCGACCAGCAGTCGCTCTCCTCGTCGGTTTCCGGAACAAAAATTTCCCTCGGCCCCCTGACCACCCGCGGCCTGGGTGCCGGGGGTGATCCCGAAATCGGGTTGGATGCCGCCAGGGAATCCCAGGCCGACATCGAGGCGGCCGTCGCCGGAGCGGACATCATTTTCCTATGCGCTGGGCTCGGTGGAGGAACGGCATCCGGAGCCGCCGGGATGGTGGCCGAGGCGGCCAAAAAAGCCGGCGCTCTCCTCATTGCGATTGTCACATCGCCGTTCGGGTTCGAGGGTCGCCGTCGCACGGCACAGGCGGCGGCCGCGCTGCAGGAGATCGCTGCCCATGCCGACGCCGTGGTGCATTTTGAAAACGACCGCATGGCCGAACTTGCGGCGCCGCGCTCGGGGGTGTCGGAAACCTTCGCGGCCTGCGATGAACTTCTCGGCGGATGCATCGAGGCGATCACCCGCCTCGTCTCGGCACCGGGGCCTCTCGGGGTGGGGCTGCCGGATCTGCTCTCCGTTCTGGATGGAGGCGACGGCCTTTGCCTGTTCGGAACCGGCACCGCTGCCGGCGACAACCGCGCGCATGAGGCACTTGAGGATGCCATGGCCAGCCCGCTGCTGGACCGCGGCCGGCTTCTGGCAGGAGCGGCGAGCGTCCTCGTTCATATTTCCGGCCCCCCCTCCCTTTCCTTCGCGGAAGTCGGAGCGGTGATGCAGGAAGTGGCTCGCGGAGCCGCCGAAGAGTCCCTTCTCCAGCTCGGGATCAGCACGGTCCCGGCCAAGGATGCTCCGCTGATCGTCTCGATCATCGCGAAATGCGGTGCCGCAAAATCCGCCCCTGCCGTGCGGCAACCGGCTACAAAACCCCAACCGCCCAAACCGAAATCGGAGCCAGTCGTCGAACAAAAGGAACCCCTGCTCACGCCGGAGGCTCCGGATGAGACGCCGGCTGCAGCCGCCACCAAGCCCTCTCCCGCTCCCGAGCGGACTGTTTCTCCGGTCGCACGCCCTCGCCCTACACAAAGCGAATCAAAAGCCGCCGCCTCACCGAAAATCAAACAGGAAACCCTCCAGTTCGAACCGGTCGCCCGCGGGCGCTTTGAAAAAATCGAGCCGACCATCGTCGAGGGTGAAGACCTCGACGTCCCGACATTCCTGCGCCTCACAGGCAAAAAACGCTGAGCTTGCCGGCACCTGAACGGATCATTTTCCGTGCGTTGCCGGCCGCCGGGTGCCAGCTTCATATCTCCAAAGAGAGATCATTTCCCAGCACCGTGAAAATCCAAATTCTGACCATCTTTCCGGAAATGTGTCACGAGGTCCTCGGGGGGAGCATCCTCAAGCGGGCACAGGAAAAGAATCTCGCCTCGCTCGAGGCGGTGGATCTCCGGAAATGGGCCACCGGAAAGCACCGCACCACCGACGACGCGCCCTATGGCGGAGGTCCGGGAATGGTCATGAAGATCGAGCCGATCGACCGCGCGCTCGCCGAAATGCGGACGCCGGAGTCGCGCGTCATCTTTCTCTCCCCCCAGGGACGCCAATTCTCCCACGCCGTTGCCAGCGAACTCTCCCGTCAGTCCCATCTCATTCTTTTGTGCGGCCACTACGAGGGAGTGGATCAGCGCGTGGCGGATCATCTGATCGACGACGAAATCTCCATCGGCGACTATGTCCTCACCAGCGGCGTCCTGCCGGCCATGGTGGTCACCGATGCCGTCGTGAGGCTGCTCCCGGGCGTCCTCGGAGACAGCCGCTCGGCAGAGCAGGATTCCTTCGCGACCGGACTCCTCGACCACCCGCACTACACACGTCCGGAAATTTACCGCGACTGGCCGGTGCCGGACATCCTGCTCTCCGGAAACCACGCCGCCATAGATCGATGGCGCGCCGAAAAAGCCGCCGAGATCACCCGCACAAGACGCCCGGACATCGATTGTCCGTAACCTTTTCCCAAATTTCGCTTCCGCTCTGCGGCAGATGTCAATATGCAAGGATTCATTTATCCACTGATGGACTTTGGAGCCTGCCGCTGTCGAAAAAAGGCGTCAATACGCGGGACCCCGCCTTTGACCCCTTTTTTCCTTTTTGGTCGCCCTCGCCCCATTCAGTTTTTCTTCGCTGCCGGATCGCCTGAAAGCCAGGCGAAGGGCTTTTGAGGCGCAAAGGATTTTGCCGCGTCGCCGGAATACACTCGGCCGCCCGCGACCTCAAGCCGCTGGACGGGTGCGGTCTTTGCGAAGTTCAGGTCATCGAGGTCCACCCAGAAAGTGTTCGGGGTGGTGGCCGAGTCGAAGTAGTAGATGTGGTTCTTCTGGTCTGCGGCAGTCCGCCAGATTGTGGAGGCGATATTCGGTTGGTCGGGCATGGTCATCCCGAGCGGAACACTCACGCTCCGCATGATGCTCAGGACGCTGGCGATGGCCTGAAAATTGAACGAACGATCGGGCACTGCGGTGATGTAGTTGGGATCGGCCTTTTTCGGAACGGCGCCCACGAAAAACGAAGCGCGTGCAAAGCGGTCCGACGCCCGGTTCGTTCCCGGCAGGAAGACGGTTCCACCGATGCTCTGCCAGTAGGTATTGAGCGCGAGTTGCTCCGAATAGATCGGAGAATTTGTCATGACCGTGAATTCCCGGCCATGATGGACGACGAGTTTGCCGCCCACGTATTCAAAGATGGCGGAATCTCCGCTCGGATCCGAGATGGCGAGGTGCCCTTGCGCGGGCGAACCATTCGGAAGTGTCGGAGCCACAATCCGGAAGGGTTCCTTGGATAAAGCCTCGACGACCTCGGAGACGGTCTGGAAGTTATCCAACACGTATTGCGCCCACATGCTGATGCAAAGCGTCGGATGACCCGCAGTCGTTCCGTAGTCGGACTCGACCAGATAGAGCACGTTTGCCACGAGTCCCTTCTCATTGATCCCGTCAACCGTTGCGGCCTCGTAAATCGAAGCGATGACGCTGCCATATTTCGATGTCCATCGGATGGAACCAGGACCCGCGCTTCCGTTCCGCTCGATGCCCTGCGGAAAAAGCCAGAGGTTCGTTCCCATGTCCTGCGACCAATCCATCGAACGCCCGGTCACGATCGTATTGTCCGTGCCGGAGTAGAGGACCCGGGTGCAGGACCATGCGTCAGGGATCAGAAGAAGGCCAGCAATGCCGAGGATAGCGGGGAGGATGCGATTCATAAAGATGAGGGGACTCCTCGCAGATCCATGTGTCAAGCTCCCCCGATGGATGGCATCCAACATTGAGGGAAGACATTGAGCGGGCGCAGCGGCTTCGCACATTCGGTGGCGATCGCGGTATCCGGGCTAGCTCAGTTTAGTCATGACCAGATATATCGTTGTAGTCGCCTCGCTCTGTCGAGGCGCAACGGCGGCACGGCGACGGAGCGCCGCGGCTACAACTTTACTTAAACCGTCTAATACGGATGCCGGTCCGGCTTGTTTGTCCACGCCTCGCAGGCCTCGAGGGCGTGTTCGCGCTCAAAGTCCGGAAAACACTGGATGGCTTTCCGCTCATCCCACGGAAGCCGAAAATCAAGGTATTGGAACTCGTCGTCGAATCCGATTCTGCTCGCGTCCGAAAGGCGGGTTCCGAAATAAACCCGGTCGATGCGGGCCCAGTAAATCGCGCTCATGCACATCGGGCAGGGAGCCCCGTTGACGTAGAGGTCGCAACCTTTGAGCATCTGCGCGCGCTCGGGAGCAGGGTCAGAGGAACCTTCGGGACGCGGGATCATCTTCAGGGTTCCCTCGTGGCAGTCCGAGCCAAGAAGGGCTTTGGAATTGATTCGCGAACACGCGTCGATGATCGCGGTCACCTCTGCGTGATAAACCGGAATTCCAGTCAGAAGGACGCGGTTCTGTCCCCGCCCGATGATCTTTCCATCCTTCACAATCACAGCCCCGAACGGTCCTCCCCACCCTTTCTCCACGGATTCGATCGCGAGCCGGGTTGCCTCCTGCATGAATTGCTTCTTTAATTCGCGGCTCTCGAAATCAGTGGCGCTCATGGATTCGCGGGCGATTTGGCAGGGGTGGAAAACAGGGTAAGTTTTCCCTGCGTGAACTCCACGGGAACCGGGGTCTCTGAAACCTTGCACTGCGGGTGGCTGCGAAGCTCGTCGGCAATATCCTCCGAACAATAAAGCGTTTCCAGGTGGAGGGTGTTCGGAATGAACATCCATCCTCGGTCGCCGAAGCGCTCGCGGATTTTTTTCACGACCTCCTCTTCGTTTTCCAAGGTGCAGGGGATGGCCATGCGGCGCATCTCACCAGTCGTGTAAACATTCAGGAACGTCTTGCGCTCGTCGATCGCATCGCGCAGCGGGCGCGTAATGAAGTCGGCGAGCCCGACGCCGATGGCATTTCCGTGCGAGGCCTCGGAAAGCGCCAGCGCGGCGATCACCTGGATGCGCGGCCGGTCGAGGTCCTCGTAGCCGTTGATCCCGCGCCGGCCGATGACGTTGGTATCCATGCCGCTTCCGCTGAAGGTTTTTCCGATTTCTGAGACCACGAGGACCTGGAGATCGTCGCAGGGCAGCGCGGGAAAATAGTGTCGGTGACGATCGATGAGAGCGGCTTCGCGGGAGAGAATGTCATTTGTGGCGACTGCGTGCAGTTCCGCCGTCTGGTCGAAGCCGTCCTCCAGGATCGCTAGGCCACCGAAGATTTTTCCATAGCCAACCAGAAGTGCTCCCATTTCGAGGAGCATATCCTTCATCTGCGCGGTGGGCGCGGAATGAAACGTCGAAGCCGAGCGGATCTTCCCCATCCCGACGACCATCATCTTGGTGAGCCCACTTTGCACGGGACCGGAAAAGCAGGTGTGCAGTTTGATGCGGTTGAGAACGAGAACACCGTCAGCTTCAAAACAATTCCGGTCCATCCAGACATCCCCCGAGGACACGGTCCCGATCTTCACGACGTCCATGCTGGAGCGGATCTCCATCCCTGTGGCGGATTCGGTGAGCCCAAGCGACTCGATCATCGCGCGCTGCCCCTCAGCGGTTGCGCCATTGTGCGATCCCATGCAGGGCACAAGGAACGGCTCCGCTCCATTCCGGCGCAGCCAGTCGCCGGCCGCTTTTGTGATCCGGACAATGTTCGCGATCCCCCGGCTTCCGGCGGTGATCGCGATCCGGCCGAGCGGACGCACGCCGAGGCTGTCAAGCTGGCGGAAAACCTCACCCTCAATGTCCTGGAGCGGGTTGGAAACGAGTTCCTGATCCACGCGGAAGACATTCAGCGGGTCTGCCTTGGAATCCGATGACATCTGGACAATGTAATCCCACGGGACCTCTTGCCAAGTCCGCGTTGTCGACAGACAGCGTCCCTGTTATCGGAAAAAGCTCCCGATCGCCCGGAACACCGTGTTGAAACTCTCGTCCACCCGGTCGGCGATCCCTTCCACTGCCGGGAATGGATCCTCGTGTTTATACGGGTAGGGAAAATCGAACGTCTGGACATCGATCGGGATGTCCCGGCTCCTTCCCTTGAGCGTGTTCTCGACTTCGTAGGGAGGGATGACCTCATCTCCGGCGAGGGCGATGGCGGCGATGCGGCCGCTCATTTTCCGGAACCTTTCCTCCCGGAAATCGGCCATAAATTTGTAACTCAGCATGCTCCGGAACGCGACCCCGGAATCGTCGAGCAGATGGGCGAGAAGTTTCGGATCATGCTTGAGGTGGCTCTCGAGGTGTTCGACCACGAACGAATAAAGCCTCACGTTCGCCTCGCTGTCCAAAATGAATCGGGAAACCGGCGAGATCCGGTTGAAAACCGGCCCCCCGCAGAACATGAAAAGCCGGGTGTCCGAAAACAGCCCGCCGGGGTTGCTGAGCAGCAGCACCTCGGAAAGAAAGCCTCCGATCGAATACGCCAAAATGTCCACGGTGGGATTTTTTTCAAAAAGCGGATGATCCCCGCTTTTGCACAGTTCGACAAAATCCCTCACGTCATGGAACGTCTGGAGCCCGGACCAGATGAACCGCTGCGGGTTCCCGTGCAGCCGGGTGCTGATCGCGGCGTTCAGGAGCGACGAGTGCAAGACATCCGGAAATTCTCTTTTTCTGCGCTTGCTGATTGCGTGCATGAGCCGCGGATCGCTCCATGTGGCCGGGGCGCGGTTCATGTGGAATGCGATCGGAAAGAGCACGACGGTTTTCCCGGTGAGCTCCAGAATCTTCGCGGCCCACGGCAGATACTTGTGCCAGTGCTTTTCATTGAACCCGTGGAAGAGCAGAACCATCCCCTTGGATTTACGAACGCCGTCGGGCTGGAACACATGGTAGGTGAAGGAAAGGTTCTCCCCGACCAGCGAGTCCGCCACATCCAGCACATCGCCCGCCGGCTCGCCGACACCATGACTGTCGGGCAGAAGCGCAGCATGACGCGAGTGGAAGGAGTGGTTGCGGACACTCATCCCGCCTTCCAGAGGGATCCGGTCCCCATCGAATGACACCCTGTCTTTGAGGTAATCGTGGAGCTGCAGGTAGTTCATGGTTTCGGCGGAGGCCGCCCGGATGGTTCCCCGAAGCGTTCCGTTACCTCCAGTTAGTAATTATCCCCCTTCCGGCTCACGCAGAACAGCGGAAAATGCAATCCGTAAAAAGGTTGCCTCTTGCAAGCGAACCGCACGCTTTTCAGCAGTGGCTACGATGGAGTGAATTGACTCCCCTGCCCCAAGTATTTACGGTTGGCCATGTGCATGGGTTTCCTCCGAAAAACTGCTCCTTGCGCCAATCTGCGGCTTGGTGCTCTGCCAGACCGTCTCGCGCGCCCAGGAGATCTCCCTGGACCTCGGCGGTGGTGTGAGGATGGAGTTTCGTCTGGGTGCCGGTGACAACAAGCGGCGCAAAAAAGGAGATCAAAATCGGCGATTTTTCAAATAGGAGCCCGTCCAGAAGGAGCTGATCTGGGGTCCGTTCCAAGTGGCGGACAAAGGCTTCGGCTACTACCTCGGGAAGACCGAAGTTACCGAGGCGCAGTGGGCGGCGGTGATGGGCGAGGGCGAAAAGTCATCGAAACCGGTCGCAAACCAATCCCACCAAGCCATCCAGGACTATATTCAAAAGCTGAACCCCGGGGCATTGGGTGGGCAGATTTCAGGTCTCCCTCGCAAGGCCGATTCGACCCCGGGGGTGATTCGGCTTCCGACGGAGAGCGAATGGGAATATGCGGCCCGTTGCGGGGCTGGCCCGGACTACAAAAATAAACATCCCTACGGTGAGGACAGGGAGGTGGAAAGATTTGAGGTCATGGCATCCCCTGGAGGCGGAGGCAAGTCCCGCGAGGTGGCCACGCTTCCGCCCAACAAGCTCGGCCTCCATGACATGCTCGGAAATGTGCGGGAATTCGTGGATGGAACGTATTCTGCCGGGGGAAGCCAGATCCTGAAGGGCGGAAGCTACCTCTCCGAAAAGCAGGAAATCCGCTCATCGGCGCGGACCGAGCAGCCACCGTTCGGAAAAGACGGCAAGCCCACATCCAGGCCGGATGCGGGGTTCAGGCTCTGCATCACGGCACCGGAACACACGGCCTTTGGCCAAAAACCCATACCCGTGGAAAAGGACCCCGCGGATCCTGACGGGGAAAACCGGCCTCCACCGGAGGATACCCGTTATAAAGAGGCGATGGAACTCATCGACACCAACCTGGAGACCCTGAAGAAAATTCAACTGCGCACTTTCCAGATCACAACACTCGAGCAATCCAATACCGACGGGTATGCCAACGGGCAAATTGCCAAACTGAGGAAAGACATCGCCGAAAAGGAAAAGTCCCTGAACAAGGCTGTCGAGTTGCTCCGGCGGATACACGGCGAAAACAGCAACCAGATAGGCAAGGCGCTCGCCGACTACGAAGCGCAACTCAACAAGAAGATGGACTCCGGTTCAGGTGCCGGGAACGATTCCGATGCCATGCGGTCGCTGAAAAACCGGCTCGACTTTTCGCAGCATTCGCAACAAATTCGATCCAATTCGATCCAATTCGGATAAAAACCAGCACCTGCCAGCAGACCCTTTATTTATGCGGTTTCCAGAGGGAAACAAGGGTATGGGAAAAGCGCGGTGAGGGAGGGATTCGAACCCTTCAACAAACCCTGTATTTATCGGACTAAAATCACGGCGTTGACATTTCCTGACGGATTCCTGACAAATTCCGCATGAAACAAGCTCTTGAAACCATCACGGTTAAAGGTGCGTCCGTCACGATATACTCCACCCCGACAAAGAAAAACGGGAGAAAATACCCAGGCCATACCCTCGTATATACCGCTGCTGGAAAAAGGAACCGTAAATTTGTCTCAGCTTTCGATGCAGCAAAGAAGACAGCCAAGGCGATTGCCGAGCAACTTTCAGAAGGAACCGGGCATGTCCACAGCCTGACCCCGCAGGAAGTTGCCGAATATACAACCGCAGTCCGACTGCTCCGCCAGCACCCGGAAGCGACATTAACAGGAGTCGTCGCGGAATGGGCACAGTCGCAAACTGCCCTCGGCACCCGTGGCAACTTGTCCGACGCCGTCTCAACTTTTTTACGCGTCTCAGCGGAAACCAAGCTTCCCACGATCACCGTGGCCGGCATCCTTACCCGGTTCATGGACGCCAAGAGCCGCGAGGGGCTAACCTCATTCTATCTGGACGACATCGAACGCAAGCTGAAGCGGTTTTCCAACTCCTTCCGGTGCAATATCGGCAGTATTCAGCCGGAGGAGATCGCACAATGGCTGACGAAGCAGGGAGGCGGGCGGAACGCCAATAATATCCGGGCATCCGTAGCGACGCTTTTCGGGTTCGCCCGCGATCATGGTTTTCTGCCCCGCGACAAGAAGCACGCAGCCGAACTGGTCAAGAAGCTCAAGGAGAAAGTTTCCCCAATCGGCATCTACACTCCCGACGATCTGCATGCCATCCTTGCGGTCGCCGAAAAGCGCTTCCTTCCCAGTCTTGCCATCGCGGCTCTAGCCGGGTTGCGCGTAACAGAGGTTTTCCGGCTGGAATGGGAAGATGTGAAAATCGACCGCAAGCACATCGTTGTTGAGGCGAGCAAGTCAAAGACCGCTTCACGCCGTATCGTGCCTATCCTGCCAGCCCTTGAGCAATGGCTGGTCCCATATGTAAAGAAAGTGGGGCACGTTGCTCCAGAATATCACAATCTTGAGAACATTTCCCGGGTGTTCACTGCCGCCTGCGAAGCGGCAGGTGTAACACCGCAGCGAAACGGGTTCCGGCACAGCTTCGCCTCGTATCGGCTCGCCGCCGTGAAATCCGCCGACCAAGTTGCGCTCGAAATGGGTAATTCCCCGCGCAAGTTGTTCGAGAACTACCGCGAACTTGTCACCGAGGAGGACGCCCAGGACTGGTTCGACGTGGCCCCCGGAGCGATCCCTCCGGCTCAAAAGCGTAAGGAGAGGGCGAAGGCGAAAGCCAAGAAGGCGATTCCGATGCCACGTAGGGCGGCATAGAAACTGACATTTTCGCAAACGAAATGCGTCAGGTGTCAACAGCCCGGAAAGTTGCCTCAAAAAAAACCTTTTGCTTTTTCGCGAGAAATGGATTTATTTTTTCCTATTGCGCAAGATCGAAAGATCCCATGTGCGCGATCACAAAGCCGCTTAGTAACAGAGCGGGCTCGCACTAAATGAGTTAAGGCTCATTTGGTTTTGTCACAGAAACTCAACCCCGATCATCAGCACGCGAACTCCGAAGATTCGGAGACATTCGCGGTTGGTTTGGCCTGCCAGCGGCGTCTGGCGGAGGCCATCGGGGGAGCAACCAGATCGGATCGTTCGCGGTTCGATTTGGTGCGGTTCCACAATTTCGACCCCCGTGTGGGGGGCGATGTGGAACTCGCGTGCTTGCAGAGAGACCGAAGACCGAAACTAGAATGCGAGAAAATATCGAAAGTCAAAATCAGAGCGGCGGACGGGTCCTTCGACCCGTTCACGTCGCGCATCGTCTCGACGTGAAGGTAGAGACAGTTTGGAGCTGGTGTCGTAGCGGCAAGATGCCGCACATCAGGCTATCCGCAAGGAACTTGCGTATCCGCGAGGAAGACCTGGAGGCCTTCCTACGCAGTCACACGCGGTAATACCGCCAACTCCCCGCTGTCGGATGACCGGCAGCGGGGAACCCAACAAAATTATGAAATTTACATCAGAGGAAAAAGTGCCAGCAACCGCAGGCAAAGAGTTCGAAGGACAGATACGAAAGGAGAGGCAAAATGAGCAGCAAGCTCGACAGCATCATTAACCTGGCGCTACATCCGACGACTCCCGAGGGAGAATGGATGGCCGCAGCCGTCGCTTATATCCGGATACAACGGAAAATGGGAGCGACTTCGTTGCCGGGCGCGGAGTCCGCGTCGACGAAAATGGGAAATGAGATAATTCGTTTTGGGCAATACCGCGGCAGGACCGCTGCTTGGATTGCCAAAAACGACCCGTGTTACGGGGAGTGGCTATTTGCCACAGCAGCGAGGGTGCCGCCGGAGTTCCGGCAGATCCTCCGCAGAGCACTTGATCAGGAGTATTCAAAATGAGCATTGCACCAAGCACACCACTTGGCTTTTGCACGAGCCACAGCAACAATGAGCCGACGACGATCACTCTGGAGGAGTTCGTCACGATGATCCGTAACCCGGCACCGGATGTGGTGCGGAACGTTGCGGGTGCCAGGGAGGCATATCGCAGCGCGGGAGGAGGGAGGGATGGCAAGGACGCCGCCAAGCCCTTCAAAAACAATCTACCGTGCGTCACGATCAGCGCGACAGGCACGCGAAAAAAACCGGAGATCGCCACCGGGCTGGTGAGTGTTGATCTCGACGAACTGGGCGAGCGGATCGGGGAGATTCGCTCGAAACTGGCCGGAGATCCTCACATGGTTACGGTCTTCGCATCGCCATCTGGAGGTGGCCTGAAGGCGGCAATGAGGGTTCCGGTTATCCCAAGTGGACCGGAGAAGGGAATGAGAGACGCACACCGGAGGAACTTCCGGGCGACGCAGGCATATTGCGAGAAGATCTTCAGCATAGCGCCCGACAGCTCGACATGCGATCTCCTTCGGCTCTGCTATGTCTCCCATGACCCGGAGTGTTCACTCAATCTCGATGCCCATGAGCTGGACGTCGAGAAATGGAGTCCGCCGGAGAAGGCGCGGGGCTCCAAGGGGCCCGACGGCGATAGAAATGGGGATGTCCCTCGACACGTCGTCGAGGCCATGCTGCTGTCAATTCCACCCCGGCCGGCCCGGGAGCATTGGCTGAAAATCTCTGCAGCCGTGAGGAATTCCCTGGGGGATGACGTTGCCGCCATCGAAATGCTGCAAAGCTGGTCTCCGGAGGAGGAGCCGGGAGAATATGAAAAACTCCTGAGCTCCCCCTTTGAGCAGATCACGTTCGGAACGCTTAACCACTACGCCGCGGAACACGGATATGGTGGCGTGGTTCGCAGGTTCTTCTACGCCGGAAAGGGCGGGTTTGCCATGGAAGGCGGCCAGGAATTCATTCCTTTGACCAGCGAAAAGGCGGTCATCCAGCACTTGCACTCAGACTACGGCATCCCACCGGAGGTGGTGGATAAAGTCCTGTGCAGGATACGCGAAGAGCAGCACGTGAAGCACATCGGAAACATCGCGGGGCACCAGCCGGGCCTATACACGTTCAATGGGGACAAGTTCCTTGTAACTAGAGGGCCGAAGATCATCGCTGGCACCGAGATGACGGGGACGTTTGTCTATGGCTTCCTCCGCGCTTTGCTCCACGACGAGCATTACCCGGAGCAATTCCCGAGGTTCCTCCATTGGCTCGCACATTGTCGCAGAGCGGTTATTGCGGGAAAACGGGGACAGACACCAGCGTTGGCACTTGCGGGTTCCAGCTTGGATGGGAAAAGTCTCGCCATCGAGATCATCAAGCGCGGCCTCGGGGGCCGCGCGGAGAAGGCATATCAGTTCCTATCTGGAGATGACCGCTTCAACAGCGAATTGGCCGGAGCTGAACTGTTGGTGTCCGATGACGATGCGGCTTCAAAAGACAACAGGGCCAGACACCAACTCGCGCAGGCAATAAAGTCGAACCTGTTTGCCTCAGACATGCGGGTTCGAGGTATGCATTCAACTGCGTTCAGTTGTGCGCCGGTACATGCAGTTGTCTTCGCAACCAACTCGGACCCCCAGCAGCTCCGGGTTCTGCCGGAGTTGGATGAGAGCATGAGGGATAAAATCATGCTAATGAAGACGAAGCCCTCGAAACTCCCGGAAGACATCGCCGGCAGACAGGATAAAATCAGCAGGCTATTGGATGAAGACTTGCCGGGGTTCCTCGGCTTTCTCGACAAATTGGATTTGTCGGGCGCCTACGACCGAGGCCGTCTGAAGTGCTTCTGGCATCCTGAAATCGTCGAGGCCATCGGCGAATTGTCTCCAGAGAAGCAGTTGCTTGAGCTCATTCACCAAGACGGTGCTGTGGAAACCGCCATTGCCAAGACGGGCAAATGGGTTGGCACCGCTTCGATGTTGCATGGGTTGCTGACAGAAAGATCGGTGCCTACACATCATGCGGCAACGCGTCTCTTCTCGTGGCCCACTGCTTGCGGAACCTTTCTGGGCAGATTGGCTGATGCCAAGGGGACAGGAGTATCCCGAGGGCCAAAGAACCCGAACAAGATCCAAACCTACATTATTACTCAGGCGCCGCCGGCACCGCCACAAACTCGGGGAGGAGGAGTGTAGGAGGCTTCTGCCCACTTCTTAATACCAAAAGAAAAAGAAAGAAAGCAGGGGGTAAGGAGACGACTTCGTCAAGATATTGAAATTTGTCTCCTACCCTCCTCCCGGTTGGGAGGAATGCAACCGAGGGGCGGCTGGGAAACAGCCGCCTCTCACCTTTTTGTGGACGTGCATTTTTCCGAAATGCCGGTCATGATCTGCGCCCGTCACGCCGCAATCTGTCCGACTCTTTCCACCGATGACCCGCGAAAAAATCACGCTTTCCCAGCTCGAATCTTTCCTCTTCAAGTCGGCGGACATCCTGCGCGGGAAGATGGATGCCTCGGAGTTCAAGGAGTTCATCTTTGGGATGTTGTTTTTGAAGAGGCTGTCGGACGAGTTCGAGCTCAAGCGGGACGCCATCCGGAAGGAATATGCCCACCTCCGGGATCAGCCGGAGTTGCTGGCGGAGTTGCTGGAGGACAAGACGACCTACGGCGAGACGTTTTTTGTCCCGGTCCGGGCGCGGTGGCATGAGTCCTGGACCGACGAGAACGGCGACGAGGTTCCGGCGCTCAAGGATCTCAAGCACGACATCGGCAACATGCTCAACAAGGCGATTGCCGCCGTGGAGGATGAGAACGACGCCCTGGCCGGGGTGCTGAAGAACAACATCGACTTCAACGCGGTCAAAGGGAAAACCAAGATCCCGGACCAGAAGTGGAAGGACCTCCTCGACCATTTCAGCCAGCCGGGCTTCGTCCTGGTGAATGACAACTTCGAGTTCCCGGACCTCCTCGGGGCCGCCTACGAATACCTGATCAAATTCTTCGCCGACAGCGCGGGCAAAAAGGGCGGCGAATTCTACACCCCCGGCGAAGTCGTCCGTCTCCTCGTGCAGATCATCAAGCCCCAGGCCGGGCATGAGATTTACGATCCCACCATGGGCTCGGGCGGGTTTCTCATCCAAAGCCACCAATACGTCGAGGAGCAGGGGCAGAACCCGAACGACCTCGCGCTCTTCGGCCAGGACTCGAATGGCACGGTCTGGTCGATCTGCGTGATGAACATGATCCTCCACAACATCACCCGGTTCACGATCGAGAACGGGGACACCCTGGAGGATCCGCTCATCCTTGAGCACGGGAGCGTCCGGAAGTTCGACAGGGTCATTGCCAACCCGCCATTTTCCCAGAATTACAGCCGGGCCACGCTCAAGTTCCCTTCCCGGTTCCGCGAGTGGTGCCCGGAGACGGGGAAAAAGGCGGACCTCATGTTCGTCCAGCACATGGTCGCCAGCCTGAAAGCCGGTGGTCACCTGGCCACGATCATGCCGCACGGCGTCCTTTTCCGTGGCGGCAAGGAGAAGCTCATCCGCGAGCTGCTCATCAACGACGACGTGATCGAGGCGATTATCAGCCTGCCGCCCGGCCTGTTCTACGGCACCGGCATCCCGGCCTGCGTCATCGTCATCAACAAAAACAAGCCCGACGCCCTGCGCGACCAGGTTCTCTTCATCAATGCCGACCGCGAGTTCGCCGAGGGCAAGAACCAGAACAAACTCCGCCCGGAGGACATCGAGAAGATCGACTTCGTCTTCACCCACAAGCGCGAGCTGCCGAAATACAGCCGCCTCGTCACCAAGGCGGAGATCGTCGAGAAACACGACTACAACCTGAATATCCGCCGCTTCGTGGACAACACCCCGGACCCGGAACCGGAGGACGTGCAGGCCCACCTGATCGGCGGCATCCCGGAATCCGAAGTGCTCAGTGTTCAGAATTCCGTTTTCAGGGATAAATTCGGGATCGAAACCGCCACGCTATTCCGGCCGGAGCGCGAGGGCTATCTGGCGTTTGTGGATGCCATCGACCGCAAGGCCGCGATCAAGCCGTTGATCGAGGGCGAGGCCTCGGTGGTGCGCACGCTCACCGGCCACCGGGAGGCCCTGCAATCGTGGTGGGAGATCGCCCGGCATGACTTCGCCCAGCTCCGGGAGGGTAAGAAAATGCCCGAGGTTCGGCAGGAATTGCTCTCGACCCTGAAGACCCGGTTCATCCCGCTCGGAATCCTCGACGAATTCCAGAGCGCCGGGGTCTTCGTGAACTGGTGGCAGCAGATCCGCTACGACCTGAAAACCATCGTCTCCACCGGCTGGCATCACACCCTCATCCCTGACTCCTACCTCGTCGCCGCCTTCTTCCAAGCGGAGGCCGATGCCATCGAGGCACTGGAGGCCGCCATCAATGAGGCCCAGAGCCAACTGGCAGAGGCAGTGGAAGCCGGGCAGGAATTGGCCGCCTACGAGCCGGAGGAGGACGAATCCGTCACCGCCGCCGTCATCAAGGATGCCCTGAAGGCCCTCATTGATGACCTCAAGGGCAGCACCGGCGAATCCGCCAAAAAGGAGCTGAAGGCCCTGCAAGCCCAGGAAAAAGCGATCACCGCGCTGGAGAAGCGCATCAAGGACAGCAAGGGCGAACTCCACACCCTGACGGCGGAACTCGACCTCAAGCTTCAGCTCAAGCGTCTCGGCGCCGAAGATTTCAAAGCCGAGAGCGAGCAGCTTCTCCGGCAAGCGCAGGCCCAACTCGCGGCCTTGGACGCCACGAACAAGGAGGAGAAAAAGCGGATCACCGCCCTGACGAAAGACCGGGCCGCCCTCGAAGCCCGGCTCGCCAAGACCGATGCCCTGTTCGCATCCATCGGCGGCAGGCTCACCGACGAGGAGGCCAAGACGCTCATCCTGAAAAAACTCCACGACGTGGCCACCGGCGAACTCGACCGCTACCTCAATGCCGCCAAGCGCGCATTGATTCAGTCTGTCGAAAACCTCTGGGATAAATACGCCGTCTCCAGCCGGGCGCTGGAGGCCGAACGCACGGAGACCCTCGCGGCGCTGGATGGGTTTTTGAAAGGGCTGGGGTATTTGAAATGAGGGCAACCTCAGAGATTTATGGAGTGCCGCTGTCAAGTTTGGCTGACATCAACCCGTCCAGGCTGACTGGTTCGTTGCAGCCCTCGGATGAAGTCTCGTTCATTCCTATGGGTGATGTCAGCGAAAGTGGTCGCTGGTTGGGCAACCAAACCCGCAGACTATCCGAAGTTCAGAACGGTTTCACTTGCTTCGCAGAGGGCGACGTCCTTTTTGCTAAAATCACGCCATGCATGGAAAACGGCAAAGGCTGTCTCGCAACGGGGCTGTCGAATTCTGTTGGCTTTGGCTCGACGGAGTTTCATGTCTTGCGCGCCAAGAATCATTCGGATGCTGGCTATATTTACCAATGGTCAACGTATCAGGACCTCCGGAAAGCAGCGCGAAACTCCATGACAGGATCGGCCGGGCAACAGCGTGTTCCCGCCGACTTCTTCGAGAAGTTTCTTGTTCCGGCACCTCCCAAATCCGAACAAACCAAAATCGCCGAGATCCTCTCGACGGTGGACCGGGCTATTTCGCAGACGGAAGCCCTGATCGCCAAGCAGCAGCGCCTCAAGACCGGCCTCATGCAGGACCTCCTCACCCGTGGCATCGACGAACACGGCAACCTCCGGTCCGAACAAACCCACCAGTTCAAAGACTCCCCGCTGGGACGGATCCCGGTTGAGTGGGAGGTGAAAAGGCTCGGAAGTTTGCTCGCCAACATCAACCAAGGTTGGAGCCCGGACTGTGAAGCTGACGCAGCTGCGCAAGGGGAGTGGGGTATCCTCAAGACTACCGCCGTGGTGTGGGAAGGTTATCAAGACCACGAAAACAAAGAGTTGCCACGAATTCTGACACCGCGACCACATCTGGAAATCCAGGCAGGAGATCTACTGATGACGCGAGCCGGTCCAAATTCGCGGGTGGGAGTAATCGCCTACGTCTATTGCACTCGCAGTAAGCTGATGCTCTCAGACAAAATCTACAGACTTGTTCCCACAAAGGAGGCAGAAGGTAGATTTCTTTGCTACTCATTGTCCTCATCGGGGTCGCAGCGCCATTTGTCGAATCTCAAAACCGGGATGGCTGAGTCTCAGACGAACATTTCTCAGGAGATAGTAAAAGCATTGATGACGGTGTGCCCTCCGTCGGCGGAGCAATCTCTCATTGCAGACCGCCTTGACCATATCTCAGGCGAATCAAACAAGAGCACAACGGTTCTCTCTAAACTCCGCGCCCTGAAAACCGCCCTGATGCAAGACCTGCTGACCGGGCGGAAGCGGGTGACGGATTTGCTCGACAAAACAGAGGAGGCAGCATGAGTTCCCTCACGGCTGCTGACCGTCATGCCCTTGAGAGTTTCCTCGGCATGTCGGGCGGGTATGTTCTGAGCTTCAATGATCGGTCGTTCGCGGAATTTGTCTTCGAGGCCGTTGGGGTGGACATCCATGACGATCAATTCACGTTTGAAGGCACATCGAAAGCCAAGAAATTGCGGGCATTCTGGAAAATTCAACCCGATCACCTCACAGGAAAACTCTTGCTGGCTCTTGCTGACTACAAGGCCGAACTGCCTGGCGAGCCGACCGCGGAAGAGATCAAGCTGGCCGACAAATGCCGACACATTGGCACCCGGCTTCTTGCGGGAACACCTCGACTTGCCCCCCTCAAAGCACAGGCCAAAATCCTCAATGCCGGCCACCTCGCCGAGCAGATTCGCAGGCTGGAGGATTGCGTCGAATCCGACCCGAGCCTCGCAATCGGCACGGCAAAGGAGCTCGTAGAGACCTGCTGCAAAACCATCTTGGCCGAGCGGGGAAAAGGAATTTCAGGCAGTCCCGATGTTTCGACCCTGACGAAGGAAACTCTCAAAGAACTCAAACTAGTTCCGGAGGGAATCCCGGAAACGGCACGCGGCGCGGAGGTAATCAAACGGCTCTTGAACAACCTTGGCACCATTGGCAATGGGCTCGCCGAATTGCGGGGCCTCTACGGAACCGGGCACGGCAAACATGGAAGCGCGTCAGGACTCAGCGCTCGCCACGCGAAACTCGCAGTGGGTGCGGCCGCGACACTGACAGTCTTTCTTTTCGAGACGCACCACGAAACAAAATCATGAAGGCACAAGATCTACAATTCACTCAACTTCTCGAAGGCTCCAAACAGTTCATCATTCCGATTTTTCAACGGACCTACAGTTGGGAGCGAAGCCATTGCGAGCAACTCTGGAACGATATCCTCCGCGTTGGAGGAGATCCCAACCTGAACAGCCATTTCATTGGTTCTGCGGTTTACATTCCCGAACAGGACACCAGCGCGGCGATTTCCCGGTGGCTCGTGATCGACGGGCAACAACGAATAACGACCGTGACCTTAGCGCTGCTCAGCCTGATGCAGCGACTGAAAGCTGATAAAATTGATGATCCGGTATCAGCCGAGCAAATTGAAGATTCGTATCTGAGGAACAGGTATGGGAAAGGTGATCTGAGCTTCAAAATGCTGCTCACGAAGACCGACAAGGAAACGTTGATGGCCTTGCTGGAGGGGAAAACACCACCCGATCCGGTCTCCTCGCGAATTCGAGATAACTACGCATACTTCACAGAGCAAATGGCGACGGCCAACGTGAAGACAGTTTATCAGGGTATTCAGAAGCTGATGATTGTGGACGTGCGCCTGCAGCAGGGAATCGATAACCCTCAGATGATTTTTGAGAGCATGAACTCAACAGGGAAAGCCCTGACCCAGGCGGACCTGATCCGAAACTTTGTCCTGATGGGGTTGCCTCACGACCTTCAGACGCGGCTCTATAACGATTACTGGCGGCCCATGGAGATCGTGTTTGGAGCAGAAAGTTACAATGCTGAATTCGATGAATTCATGCGCTACTTCCTGGTGATCCATACTGGAAACTACCGAATCCGCCGGGGCGACGTTTACAGCGAATTCAAGTCATTTTCGCGAAAGTATGCGGTTGAAGAGCTGCTGGCTTTGCTCAAGGAGTATGCCGTCTATTTTTGTGCCATCGCGCTTGGCAAAGAGAAGGATGCAGAACTCACGCCTGCATTTCATGATATTCGCGAGTTGAGAGCGGATGTCTGTTACCCGCTCCTGATGGAGCTTTATGCCGACTACTCAGGCCAACGACTGACAAAAGAGGAATTTATCGAAATTGCACTGCTGACCGAGAGCTACGTTTTCCGTCGCGCAGTTTGTGACATCCCCACCCACTCGCTGCGTCAAACCTTCGCGACTTTCACCAAGAGTGTGAAAAAGGGTCGGTATCTGGAGAGCGTGAAAGCGGCATTTCTGCTGTTGCCGTCATATCGGCGGTTTCCAGATGACGAGGAGTTTAAGCGACGAATGAAGACCAAGAACCTTTATTCGTTCAACCGTCGTTCCTACTGGCTGCGTCGTTTTGAAAATCACGGCAGGAAGGAGCGCGTGCTGGTGCAAGATTATACGATCGAACACATCATGCCCCAGAATGATAAGCTGAGCGCCGAGTGGCAGGCGGATCTGGGAGCCGAGTGGAAAACGATCCAAGCGCAATATCTCCACACACTGGGCAACCTCACGCTGACCGGCTACAATTCAGAATACAGCGATCGTCCTTTTCATGAAAAGCGTGACATGGACGGCGGTTTTAAGCACAGCCCGCTCCGCCTTAATGAGGGAATGGGTTCATGCCAAACGTGGAACGAATCCGCCATTAAAGACCGGGCGACGCGGCTTTCAGATAAGGCAACCACGATCTGGAGTGCTCCGAAGCTGTCTCCCGAGCTTCTCGATAGTTACAAACCCGCTGGGAAGGAGCCTTCGCAGTATACGCTCTCCGATCACACTTATCTGAAGGGAGGGATAACGCGGGAGCTCTTTGACGCACTGCGTGCTGAGGTGCTGGCTCTGGACGAGTGTGTTCGCGAGGAGATTCTCAAGCTCTACATCGCATTCAAGGCCGAGACGAACTTTCTGGATGTGGTGCCACAGGCAAAACGCCTCATTCTCAGCATCAATGTGGATTTTCCAAAAATAGAAGATCCGCGTAAACTCTGTCGTGACGTCACCGGGCTTGGCAGGTGGGGCAACGGCAACGTGGAGGCGCTCTTTGAAAAACTCGACGATCTCCCGTATATCATGGGCATCGTGAGTCAGGCGTTGGAACGCCAACTCGGCGATGAGGAAACTGAATCATAGTCGGCCATGACCTCGAAACTCCCAATCAACCTCGAAAACCTCCTGCGCCAGCGGCAGGTGGAAGGCGAGCGGATCGAATACAAGGCGGGGTGGAACCCGGACGCGATCCTGCGAACGCTGTGTGCATTCGCCAACGATTTCGAGAACCTGGGCGGGGGGTATGTGGTGATCGGACAGGACTGCGATGCCAATGGGCGGCCGGTTTTCCCTCCAGTGGGCGTCCCGGATACCCAGCTCGACAAGATCCAGCAGGAGCTCCTGGGATTCTGCAACCTGATCCAGCCGCCGTATTTCCCGCTGCTGAGCGTGGAGCGTTTTGAAGGTCGCAATCTGCTCGTCCTCTGGGCACCGGGCGGACTGACCCGGCCATACAAGGTGCCGAAATCGGTGACGGCAAAGATCAAGGAATACCGGTATTACGTCCGCCGCTACACCAGCACGGTCGAGGCCAAGGGCGAAACCGAGCGCGAGTTGATCAGCCTCACGGCGCAGGTCCCTTTTGATGACCGCGTGAATCAGACAGCCACGGTGGGCGACCTATCCCCGCGCCTGATGGAGGAATTCCTGCGCGAAGTCGGCAGCGAACTGGCGGATGAGGTGCCCGCACTTCCGGCGGAAGCCTTGGGTCGCCAGATGAAAGTGGTGGCCGGCCCGAGCGAAGCCCCGTTGCCGCAGAATGTCGGCCTATTGTTTTTCAACGAGCATCCCGAGCGATTTTTCCCGGTCACCCAGATCGATGTCGTCTGGTTTCCGGAAGGCGCGGGCGGCGACCGGTTTGAAGAAAAGGTGTTCCAGGGTCCGCTGGGCCGGATCACTCGCGATGCCATCAGCTTCATCCAGCGGAATTACCTCAAGGAAACGATCATCAAGCATCCGGACCGGCCGGAAGCAGAACGGTTCTGGAATTTCCCGCAGGCCGCCATCGAGGAGGCGGTCGTCAACGCCGTCTATCACCGTTCCTACGAGATCCGGGAGCCGGTGGAGGTCCGTATCTCCCGCGAGGATCTGGTGGTGCTGAGCTTCCCCGGTCCCGACCGGTCGATCAAAATGGAAGACCTGCGCCGGGGGAAAGCCGTCTCTCGCCGTTACCGGAACCGCCGGATCGGGGAGTTCCTCAAGGAACTGGACCTCACCGAAGGCCGCTCGACCGGCATTTCCAAAATCATCAAGGCCATGGCGGCGAACGGTTCGCCCGCGCCGGAATTCGAGACCGACGACGAGCATTCCTATTTCCTCATCCGTCTGCCGGTGCATGAAAAAGCGGCGGCATGGGCGGAGGGGCTGGAATCCACCGCCGGGGAGACTACCCAAGAAACTACCCAAGAAACTACCCAAGAAAAAATCATCGCTCTGCTGCGGGAGAATCCGGCGACAACCCGGATCGCTTTGGCCAAGGCCGTCGGCATCACACCGGACGGAGTGAAATACCATCTGGACAAACTCAAGGCTGCCGGAAAGGTCCGACATCATGGGCCAACGAAAGCGGGCCAATGGGAGGTGATCGACAAACCATGAGCGCGAATGCCGCACAGCTCCGCCTCGACGAGCGGAACCATGTCGAGAAGCCGCTGCTGGACCAACTGGCCGGCCTGGGCTGGGAGATCATCGATCTGGATGCCAAGCAGCATCCGGGCGACAGCCACCGCGCGAACTTCACCGAGGTTTTGATGCTGCCGGTGCTGCGGGCGCAGTTGAAGGTGATCCAGCCGTGGCTGGAGGACGACCAGGTGGAGGAAGCGGTCAAATGCCTCAGCTTCCCCGGCTCGAACCTGCTCCAGAACAACCAGCATGTCTTCCGCCTGTTTCTGGAGGGGACCAGCGTTTCAGAAAATCGCCAGACCGGGGAGAAGAGCCCGACGGTGCGGTTCATTGATTTCAACGACAGGCGGAACAACCGGTTTATCGCGGTGTGCCAGTTCAAGGTGCGGATCCTCGGCACGGAGCACCACATCATCCCGGACATCGTGCTTTTTCTCAACGGCCTGCCGGTGGTGGTGGTCGAGTGCAAATCCCCGAAGGTGAAGGAACCGATCCCCGAGGCCATCGAGCAACTGCTGCGATACGGTGAGCAGCGGGGAGCCAAAGGGGAAGGCAGCGCCCCGCTCTTTTACTTCAATCAGTTCCTGGTCACCACATGCCGCCAGGAAGCGAAATTCGGCACGATCACAACCCACAACGAAAAACAATTTTTCCGGTGGGCCGATCCGTTCCCCCGCACCCTCAACGATCTCGACCACGGCAGCAGCAGCCCCAATGACCAGCAGCGTCTCGTCGCCGGGATGCTCGATCACGCCAACCTGCTGGATCTCATCCGGACATTCACGCTCTTCAGCACGAACTCGAAAGGGGAAATAATCAAAGTGGTGGCCCGGTATCAGCAATTCCGCGCGGTCAAGCTGGCGGTGAAGCGGTTGCTGGAGGGGAAGAACCCACGCGAGCGCAGCGGCATTATCTGGCACACCCAGGGCTCCGGAAAATCGCTGACGATGATGTTCATGGTCCGGGAGATGTATCGGCACGCTTCTCTCTCGAAGTGGAAAATCATCTTCGTGACCGACCGCACGCAGTTGGAGCAACAGCTCGCCGAAACCAGCCAGAGCATCGGCTTCACCGTCAAGGTGGCCGACAGTATCAAAAAGTTGAAGGAGCTGCTGGTGAGCGATGCTTCCGATCTCGTGATGGCGATGATCCACAAGTTCCGCGAGGCGGACCTGACGGAGACATTTCCGGAGCTGAATACCAGCCCGCATATCCTCCTGATGACCGACGAGGCGCACCGGTCGCAGTATTCCCTGCTGGCCGCCAACTTGGACAAGGGCGTGCCCAATGCATCGCGCATCGGTTACAGCGGGACGCCGATCGACAAGACCGAGCGGGTTTTCGGTGATTACATCGACAAATACACCATGCGCCAGTCGATCGCGGATGGCGTGACGCTGGAGATCATCTACGAGGGCCGGACCCACAATGCCGAGGTGACGGACAAGGCGGGGATGGACACGGCGTTTGCGGATGTCTTCAGCGATTACAATCTCCAACAGCGCATGGAGATCCTGGGCTACGGATCGCGCACGGCCTATCTGGAGAGCGACAAGACTATCGCGGCCAAGGCCAAAGATATGGTGGGGCACTACCTCACGCATGTATTTCCCAACGGCTACAAGGCCCAGATCGTTGCGACCTCACGCGAAGCGGCGGTGCGATATAAAGCGCATGTCGATGCAGCGGTGGCCGATGCCATCACGGAGCTGGAAAAGGCAAACCCGCTGAAACTTGACATCGAATGCCTGAAAAAGCTCCAGAGCGACGTGGTCATTTCCGGCAGCCACAATGATGAGAAACACCTGACACCCTACACCAACTCCTCGAAGCACGAGACCACGATCAAGAGCTTCAAGCTGCCGTTCGGGCGGGAGGACGAGGGAGTGAACGGCGACGTGGGTATCGTGATCGTCAACAACATGCTGCTCACGGGATTCGACGCCCCGGTGGAGCAGGTCATGTATCTGGACAAGATCATTGTCGCCCACAGCTTGCTCCAGGCGATTGCCCGCGTGAACCGGGTCGGCGGAGATTCCAAGGAGAAGGGATTCGTGGTGGATTATGTCGGCGTCGGCAACCACCTCAAAAAGGCGCTCGATAACTACGATGATCGCGAACAGAACGAGGTGCTGGACGTCCTGAGTTTCCCGGAAGAAGAGCTGCGGGAACTGAAGGCCAGCCATGCCGAGGTGCTTGCCATGCTGAAAAAGCACAAGCTGACCGACCTCACGGATCACGATGCGTTTTTTGATGTGTTCTACGACGAAGATCTGCGCTTCGAGTTCATGAGCGTCTTCAAGAAGTTCACGAAGAACCTGAACCTCGTCTTCCCCGCCAAGGAGGCGCTGGACTTCATGGGCGACTATCAGGCGCTCGTAGAAATCAATGTGCTGGCAGAAAAACATTTCCGCGACCGGCGGCTGAGCATGAGGGGGATCCCACCCAAACTGCGCAAAATCACCGACGCATTCCTGGAGTCGCGAGGCATCAATGTGAAGGTCGAGCCGATCTCGATCCTGGACGAGGATTTCCAGAAGGAGGTCAAAAAGCACGACCGGACAAAGACCAAGGCGGCGGAGATCGAACATGCGGTCCGGCACCATCTCGACGTGGACTTGAACGATGATCCCGAACTCCAGGCATCCTTTGCCGAAGCCCTGCGGAAGATCTTCGAGGAGTTCGCCAACAACTGGGCCAAGATTTACGAGGAGTTGGAAAAACTGCGCAAACGCATCGTAAACGCGGGCAAAGAACCGACGTATGGCCTGCACCGGAAAAAGCAGATGCCGCTGTTCCGGATGCTGCGGCGGGAGTTTTTTGGCGAGGCCCCGGTGGATGAATCGCTCAGCGCTGCAGAGGGAGCGACGGTATACGGAATCAACGAGGAGCGGATCAGCAAGCTCGTCACCCTGACGCTGGACCTCTACGGGGAAATCGAACGGGAACTGAAGCTTACCGGTTTCTGGGAGAGCATTCCGGCCCGCAACAAGCTGGTTGCCGACCTTCAGAAAATCCTCCTGCAACCTGATTTTTCAAAGCTCCCGGGAATCGTGAAAAACCGGAAGCATATCATCAGCCGCCTCATGGAAATTGCGGAGAAGAATCACGACACGATCCTTTACGCCGCCTGATGGATCTCAATTATCAGATCGTTCGTTCTGCCAGGCGCAGGAAACTCACGATCACCGTTGAGCGGGACCGGTCGATCATCGTCCATGCCCCGGTGGGCACCGCAGACGAGGCGATCCGCCGGGTTGTCGATTCCAAGCGGCAGTGGTTGTTCGACAAAGTGCATCACACTCAAAAGTATCAGTCCCGACAGCACCCTCCCGGCAAGGAAGTGGTCAACGGCGAATCGGCTCCCTACCTCGGCAGAGAATACCGCATCGAGGTCACCGAGACGGCGAGCGAAAAGGTCGAGTTCTCGCGACGGTTTCTGATCCCATTGGCCCAGCAAAAGAAGAGGCGGGAGGTTTTGAAGGCGTGGTATGTCGAGCGTGCAAAGGAAACGATTCTGCCGCTGGTCGCCCGTTACGCCCGCGATCTTGGAGTCCAATACGGGGCGGCCCGGATCGTGGACAACCGTTATCGATGGGGCTCCTGCACGGTGAAGGACAATGTGAATTTCAACTGGAGGCTGATCAAGGCCCCGATGTTCGTCATCGCCTACGTGATCGTGCACGAACTCGCCCACCTCCTCGAAGGTAACCATACCCCACGCTTCTGGAACATCGTCCGGGCCAAAGCCCCATCGACAGAGAAAGCACGAGCCTGGTTGAAAGAACACGGGCAGCTACTCGAAGAAGAAGTCTGATTGTTGGCAACGGCCAGTTATCAAAACTCAAACTCCCCCTGCTTCGTGCCACCCTTCTGCGGCTTTTTCTGGATCATCGTCTCAATCGCTTCGATCACCCCGTTGACTTGGGCCTTGTTCTCCGGGCTGGGATCGTCTGTGTACCATCGCGTTGCCTGACGCCCAAGCCAGTCCAATGTTCTTTTCCCAATCGGCCAGACCCGGAAGATCCATCCATCCACCCGCATGGCATCGCCGCCGACGATCACCTTCTTCGGGAGGGGAAGTTCCGGCAGCTCCTCCACGGAATTGAGTAGATCGCCATCCGGGGAGACGCCCAACGGTTGGGGTATACCGGAATCGTCCTTTTGGGGGGATCTGCGGCGTCTTGCCATGTCGGGATTTTATGTGCCCGGAGATGGCCCGGCAATCGCAGGATTCAGGGATTTCGTTCTGTCCCGCACTACCTGACAAGCGGTATTCTGCCGACATGAAAGCTCTCCTTGCATATTTGCGACATCTCTTCCGAAGGCCGGAGCCATCGCCCCGAGTCTGGACCCGGTGGATGCCATAGCCACTTTCCACGATGCGACGATCCACCATACCGAAGGCACTCCCCAAGCCGTGGTTCGTTTACATGCTCCGATGCTCAAACGGGTGTCTCTACACCGGGATCACGACCGACGTGCCGAAGCGTCTCAAGGTTCACAATGCCGGAAAGGGGTCCGCGTATGTCCGAGCCCACCGGCCGGCCAAGCTAGTCGCATTTACCGCGTCGGAAAGTAGATCAACGGCATCCATCTTGGAGTATTTCGTGAAATCCCTGAGCCGGGCGAAGAAGCTCAGCCTGGCACGGAAATGGAAGGCTGGTCACCGCCGCGACCGCGAGAGCAGCGTGCCCACCACGGCGGCGAGAACGGAGCGACCACCCTGGCACATTACCTCAGATGAAGCAGGCACTCCCTGATGGCTGGAACAATGGGGAGGAGGCAATCATTGATTGCTCGTGGGTTGCCTGGAAGGTTGACGATAAGCGTTCGTCCTCGGGTGCCTGCGGTCGCACGGGAGAGGATGGCGGTCGGGACCTTTGCAAAGCTGACTGCCCGCATCGCCTCTCCGAACCCTGGCAGTTCGCGGTCCAGGACGGCCCGGGTCGCTTCCGGGGTCACGTCTCGCGGCGCCGGCCCCGTCCCTCCTGTGGTGATGATAAGATCGCAATGCTCGACGTCTGCCAAGTCCATCAAAGCGGATTCAATCTGGATGCGCTCATCGGGGAGGAGGAGGGCAACAAATTCCGCCTCAGCATCAAGGCACTCACGGACGACGCGTTCGATCTCCGGCCCGCTCAGGTCCTGGTAGATCCCCTGGCTGGCGCGGTCGCTCAACGTCACGCGGCCGATTTTCATTTTTTGGTTTTTCCCGTCACGCGGATGCTTTCGATCCGCATGGATTTGTCGGCGGCTTTCATCATGTCAAAAAGGGTCAGGGCGGTCAGGCTCACGGCGGTGAGCGCTTCCATCTCCACCCCGGTCTTTGCACTGGTGCGCGCGGTGGCTGTGATCTGGATTTTGTCGTCGCCAATTTCAAAGTCCACCGTGACCTGATCCAGCGGGAGCGTGTGGCAGAGCGGAATGAGCTCGGCAGTTTTTTTCGCCGCTTGGATGCCGGCAATCCGGGCAACTGCGATCACATCGCCCTTGGGCAGGGCCAGATCACGCAGGAGGCGGATTGTTTCCGGCTGGCAGTGGAGGGTGCCGGTGGCTGAGGCGGTCCGGATCTGCACGGACTTCGCCCCCACATCGACCATGCGGGCCCGGCCTTGTTTATCCAGATGGCTGAAATTCATAAAATAAAAGTTGGAAACAGATGGGTTGCCGGGTCTTGCCTGTTCATCAGAAGCGCATCCGCAGAGGCCAAAGGTGTCAGATCACCTGAATGTTGCCAGCCGAGCGGCACGACATAAAGCATTCCGTCGCGATATTGCCGCCGGGCGGGAGTCCAAGTGCGGCGTCCGTCGCCGCCGCTTGGCAGTTGTTCGGTAAGATGAGCATTGACCAATGCCGGGATATCCCTGCCTTCGAAGCGAGCAAGAGCGCGGGTGACGAATGCGTGGAAGCAGACCCAGTGCGAGAGGGGATTGCCAGGGAGCCCGAATGCAACCTGATGGCCTCGAGTGGCGAAAATCAGGGGTCTTCCGGGACGGCTGTTGATGCGGGAGGCATGAATGGTATATCCGGCATCACGAAGCGCCCTGCCGGTGTGGTCGTGGTCGCCCGGCCCCGAGCCACCGGAGATCAGCAGCAGGTCGCCGGTGAATCCTGCAACGGCGGAATGAAGCTCGGAGGCCACATCGGGAACCCTCTGGCGAACAAGCCGGGTGCACCGCGCGTCAAGCAGGGCCTGCATCATCGGGCCGTTGCTGTCGTATATCTGCCCGGCACCCAATACTCCGCCCGCCTCCACCAACTCGGATCCTGTGGAAATATGACAGGCCACGGGCTGTGAAAGGGCCGGAACCTTTGTGATCCCGCAACTTGTCAGCAGCGCAATCGCCCCGGCCGTGATATCCGTCCCACTGGGAAGAACCACGGCCCCTTTTTTCAGCAGTTCTCCCCGACGGCGGAGGTGAGTGCCGTTACTGACTTCGGCGTCTTCCCCCAAGCGTACGACGTTCCCGTCCACCAAGCAGTCTTCCTGCCTAACGACGCAGTGAGTGCCTTGCGGAAGGGGGACGCCTGTAAAAATTCTCACCGCTTGGCCACGATGGATCACGCCTGCATCGACATTCCCGGCAGCGACCTCATGCACGATGGTGCAGGGTTCCAGGCCGGAATCGGCAAGCGCGTAGCCATCCATCGCGCTGTGATCAAACGGCGGCATGTCCACCGGACCAACAACATCTGCAGCCGTGATCGTTCCGAGCGCGTCAGTCACCGGCACATCGCAGGCTTCGCTCGGGACAACCATTTCATCGATGAGCTCCCAAAGGGCTTCGACCTCGATCATCTGCTCCCCCGTTTCCATATCGGCACATCCCGCTTGAGCCGATCCATGAATTTTTGCAAGAGGGCGAAAGCCTCGCCCCGGTGGCTCGAATGAACATCCATAATAATCGCAGTCTCACCCACAGACACAAATCCGATGCGATGGAACACGCGAACCCGCTCGCAGGGATGCTCGACGGAAAGTTCGGCAAGGATGTCGCGAATGACTTTCTCCGCCATAGGCGCGTAAGCTTCGTAGCAAAGCCCCGTGATTTCCTTCCCGTCTTCAAGGCCACGCACGATTCCATCGAAGCGCGCAATGGCTCCACAGCCGGAAATGGTGAGCTGTTGCAAATGCAAAGGCTGCTCCGAAAAGACGACCTCCACATTCATCCGCCCGACACCGGCGGAATGACCGCCGTCTCCTGTTGTGGCTCGATCCGCTCGCCTGCGAGAAGGTAGCTCATCCCGGATGCCACCCGGCATTGGTCCCTAAACCTGGTCAGCCTCGGATGACGGCTGACAGCTTCGCGCCAAAACTCGTCCAGCGTCAAAGGGGAGCGAATCTCCCAGTGCTCCTCCCGGCAGCCTGCGGCCTCTCCAGCTTGAGCGAAATAGAGCACCTTCATGCGATTTTCACCCTCCGATGGCGGTCATCGGTCGTCCGGGCACGTATCGGTCGAGGAACTCGTGGTTCTCGGGCTTGTTCGCGATGGCCTCCTCAAATGCTCTGGCCGGGTCCTCCCCGGCTCGGAGGCTGCCCAGTAAATCAATTTCTCCAAGCCGGCCAAGGCACGGCCGCAGTTTCCCGTCTGCCGTCAGTCGGAGCTTGTTGCAGGTTTCGCAGAAATGCGGGCTTGTGATGGCCCCGATGAATCCGAGTCTGGCAGGTGAGGGCAGACGGTCGCTCTGGAACTCATAGTATTTTGCGGGACCGTGTCCCGGGCGGTAATTATCTATTGCCGTCAAAGCCCCCACCCCGCCGAGCCGGCTCATGAGCTCCTGGATGGACAGGAAATTGGAATCGTCAAGAACATCGGTGCGTGTGAGCGGCATAAGCTCGATAAACCGTAACGGCATCGCCCGCTCGGCCGCAAATTCAATGAGTTTGACATACTCGCCCTCGTTGACCCCGCGCATGAGGACACAATTCAACTTGATGACCTCGAAGCCCTGCTCCCGTGCGGCTTCGATCCCGGCCAGCACGGCACCGATATCTCCGCCGGTGATCCGGCGGTAGAGATCGACATCAAGGGCATCCAGGCTCACGTTCACGGAGCGAACGCCCGCTTGCTTGATCTCGCGGGCTAACGGCGCAAGCCGGGTGCCATTGGTCGAGAGACCCAGGGTTTGCGTGCCGGGAAGCTCCCAGATCGCGCGCAGGATCCCGATAATGTCTTTCCGGATGAGCGGCTCGCCACCGGTCACTCGGAATTTCCGAAATCCCAGACTCGTGGCCGCCTCGACCGAACGAATAAGCTCCCCCGCCGTGAGGTGCTCAGGCTTCTGTGCCCAGCCTTTGTAGCCCTCGGGCATGCAGTAGAGGCAACGTTCATTGCACCGGTCGGTTACCGAAATGCGAAGGTAGTCGATCGTTCTGCCGTAAGAATCTTTTGAGGCAGGCCCTGGGCTTTTGGTCGAGGAAACAAGATTCATGAGAGCAACTGCATTCCAAATTTTGCCGAAGCGATGAGGAGCACCGCGCCGAGGACAGGCCTCAGCCAGACCGGACGGCCAAGGCGGCTGCCGCAAAATGCTCCCGCCATGCCGCCGGCCACCGCAGCGGCCAACCATATCGGAAATGCCGTCGGCATCGCAACAGAACCTCCCGCCATTCCGGCCAGCGCGGCAGCCGAGTTGACAAAAATAAACGGGGCGGAAACCGCAGCGGCCCCGCGCGGTCCCGCCCATCCGGCGAGCAGAAGCAGCGGAGTGAGAAAAATCCCGCCTCCGATCCCGACCAAACCGGAGAGAAGTCCGATGATGATTCCGCAGGCCATCGCAATGCCGATAGGCAGCGGACGGAGAGGACCGCTGCTCTCGGGTAAGAACAACCGGATCGCCGCCACGACCAGAGAGATTGCGACCAGCAGGAGAAAAAGCTCGGATCGGACATGCAGGCAACCGCCAATGAAAGCCATCGGGATCGCCGTCACGGCAAACGGCCAAAAAAGCCGGAGACGAAAATGACCCGCTCGCAGGAAGGCAAACGTTGCGATCGCGGAGACGGCCAGGTTCATCCACAACGCGCAGGGGCGCATCACCTCAGGCGCGAACCCGGCCAGAGCCATCACTGCCAAATACGCCGATGCCCCCCCGTGCCCAACGGAACTGTAGAGCATTGCGGCGGCAAAAAATGCGATGGCCAGGGAGCTGGAGGTTTCGATCATGGAACGCTCAGAACCGCGAGGTCTTCCGGTGAGTTGAGGTTGAAGAACAGGCTGCTTTCCTCTGGCAGCAGGCTTTGGGTGACCAGCAACCCTTTAGCGAGCAGCTCGTTGATGGCATCCTGAAGCTTCCAGTGCCCGCGCCGAGCTGATTCCAAAAGAACAGGCAGGGCCTCGATCGGATACACCGCACAGAGAGGTTCAAAAAAGGAGTCGGTTGCCGGGATGAGGCCTTGGCCCGGCCGGCATGCACCAGCGAGTTTCCTCAAAACTTGAGGCCCCATCCGGGGCATGTCCACAGCAAGAACCAGAACGTGCGAACCGCCACGCGTCCCGACCCATTCGAGCGCGGCAAGGAGCCCGGCCATCGGACCCCGCGCAGCCGGATTGTCCTGAACAAATGCCTGCCCGTCGGGTAACCAGTGCGGGCGCTCCGGGGCGAATACGGCCACAGGATCGCAGATCGAACTCAAGAGATCGATCTGTCGCCGCCAAAGCGGCATGCCTCCGACCTCAAGGGAGGCCTTGTCCCGCCCCATGCGGGTTGACATTCCGCCAGCCAGGAGAGCGGCGAACGCCCATTTATTGCGATCATTTTGATCACATTTCAACCAGCCGTCACTCCGGATTTTTGCCCGCAGGCCGCCTCGTCCCCGCATCCAGGCTTCTGCCTCGGGATGAATCGCTCCGTTCATCCAGTAGCACGGACGGCATTCTTCGGTTCCCAGAAAGAGTAGGCCTTGGATCTCAAATTCCTTACCGATCAGGTCGCTCAGTTCCAGCCCTTCGGAAATGACGTTGCGCCTTGTGGCAGAGATGTCGCGGTGATCTCTCGATACCCCAAGATCCTCCCACATACGGATCAGATTCTCCCAGGCGTAGAAGGTGATCTGCCCTTTGTAGTCTGGCTGAAAATCAAAAAACCGGTCCCCGCGAATCCCCCGGCCCGCGAGACATTCGATCTCCGGGACTTCAATGATCGGAAACTCTCCGGGACGTTGTCCGTGCTGGCCGAAATAGTTATGACCCGGGGAGATGAAAAGGTGGCGGATCATGGCTGGGTGTAAGTATGCACGCTGGTCTTGGCTGAAGGCAAATAGTTCACACCGAACCAGCAGGTGCCGAGGATGGCGACCGCCGCGAGCAAAAACCCGGCAGCAAAGCGGCGGGCCTGGCAGTGGCGAAGCCGGATGTGGATGTATCCGAGATAGATCGCCCAGGTGAGGAAGGCCCAAGTTTCTTTGGGATCCCATGTCCAGTAATGCCCCCAGGCTTCCTTGGCCCAGATCGCGCCAAAGAGGAGCCCCATCGTCAGAAACGCAAGGCCGATCCAGACCGCATGGTCACACGCGGGCAGGGTGTCGTCGCCCGTCAGGAAAAATCGGGCGGACCCAAGCGCTGATGCGGTCAGGAACGCGTAGGCGAGAATATAGACAACGACATGCGGAACAAACCATGGGCTCTGGAGTGCAGGCATCAGGGTTTTGTCGAACGCGTCGGGGCGCGCGAGGTTGATGCCAAGAAAAACTGCGGCCATCGCGGCCCCGTAGATCATCGGCCAGACCAGCCTCCACCGCAGCGCTACTCCGCAGGCGACGGCAGGCAGGAGGATCGCATACAAAAGACGGGTTTCGCCGAGCGTGCGCATCGGCGGACGGCCGAGCTGCCACCACAACAGCCCTGCGTAGGCGGCGAGGATCGCGATGCCTGTCGAGTAAAGCATCAGCCCGGGAGCCGGGTGGAACCTTCGGGTCAGCAATCCGCCCCCCCAACACGCGACCGCCGCAAGTGCGAATGTCGAAAAAGCGGCGTTCATGGCTGGAGGCATGGCGCAAACGGGTTACGGAACAACATGGCAACGGCCCCTCCGAGCATCAGAAATATCCCGGTGTAAATAGCCGGCAGCCAGGGATCGCGCACCGCCTCGATCAGGCACTGGTTGGGCTGGCCGTTGGGCGACAACTCGTAGTTGGTTAAATATAACGTCCACCCGTCGCGACGGAAGGGTTTGTTGACCTCGATGCGGACATCCTCGAACTTCTGGCTTTTGCGGAGAACGGTCACCTCGGCTGTAAAGCGTTTTGGCGCTCCGGGACGCCCTGGTTCTGCGGGATACTGCTCGACGGAGAACTTCTGGAGAAACAGACCGAAGGGAAGGTATCCCTGCCGTCCTGCGGCATCCACCACCATGGCTTCTGCCTGGCCTTCGAGAAGGATCATCCGCGCCCGGATCAGGTCGCCCGAACCAAACATCGCAGCGGCAAGGACGATCCAAAGCCCCGCGTGGTTCAGAGAAAAAAACCACACCTTCGGTCCGTGCTGGCGCAATCGGCGGAATGTCGCCAACCCGAGATTCGTTAAGAGCAGAAGCAGGGCAGCTGCGAATGGTGCCCCGCTGAAAATATGATCCAGCCCGAGTGCGCGCGCCCATTCCGGCGACTGGTCTGTGGTCTGCGGAATCACTCCTCCGGCGACGCCAAGCAAACCGACGCCAAGCATGGAAACAAGAGCAAAAGGAACCCCGCCAAGCCATGCGACAAGGCGTCCGTCGGACCCTGATAGCAGCGCCAGCCAGCCAAGGAAAAGCGCGAGAAAGATGGCGTTCGACGGCCACGATGGAGGAATGAGTCCCCCACCTCCCCGCGCAAACTGGACCACCCAGCCGACAAGAATCGCACCGACGGTTGCCGCCGCAGCCTGCCGGTAACCCAGATCTCCCGACCAGAAGCCCTTCGTGTTTCCTCCCATCTCAGTAGTTCGACTTGCTCGCGTCGGCCTTCGGAAGTTTTTCCTCGCGGGCTTTCGCTTCCGCATCCCATTTTGGAACGACGTTCTCGAGGAAGTTCAGCTTCTGGGCCTCGATCGCCGCCATGTCGAGTCCGATGTAGGCCTGGGCTTTTTCCTTGGTCGAGATATCCGGCATCGGGATCGGCAGGGAAACGTTGTGTTTGATGAGGATGCCCGCGAGTTCGCGGCGCGCCTGTTCGCCCTTTTGGATCGAGTTGCCGAGCACGCGTGCCGCTTCGAGTGGCGAGTGGAACCCGACCGCGTTTGCGGCGGATACCCAATCCCAGCGCCACTGGGCGTGCCGGATCAGTTGGAGGATGGGCTTCATTTCTTCCTCCGTCGCCCCCGCATCCCATGCGGCCTTCGCCTCGACGTGCGCATGGACGAGCGCGTCCTGCGCGAGA
Source organism: Verrucomicrobiaceae bacterium (assembly GCA_007280915.1). Classification (GTDB taxonomy): domain Bacteria; phylum Verrucomicrobiota; class Verrucomicrobiia; order Chthoniobacterales; family Terrimicrobiaceae; genus QYQL01. The sequence goes on from QYQL01000091.1 coordinate 34,455, forward strand.
CCGAGCAGTTCCTTCACCCGGTCCTGCCTGGCGTAAACGTCGCGAAGCAGGTTGGCTTCGCTCTCCCGGTGGCAGACCCCGCAGGAAGCCGAAATATTCTGCAGCGGGCTGGCCATGTGGTGGTTCGTGAATTTGATTCCGCCCTCGCTCTTGTAAGGCATGTGGCAGTCCGCGCAGGAGACGCCGCGCTGGGCGTGGATGCCGGTCATGAACAGTTCGTAGTCCGGATGCTGGGCTTTCAGCATCGGGGTCTTGCTCAGCGCGTGCGTCCAATCGGAGAACTCGATGCTGTCGTAATAGGCCTCCATGTCTTCCGCGCTGAACCCCTTGTCCCACGGGAACGTGAGGTATTTGTCGTGGCCCTTGAAGTAATACTCGACGTGGCACTGCGCGCAGACGAGCGAGCGCATCTCCTGGTGTGTCGCCTTGTTGATGTCCTGCCCGCGCCGTGCCATCGCCTCGGCGAGCGCAGGCCGCGTGATCCGCAGGTTCATGGTCTTGGGGTCATGGCAGTCCTGACAACCGATCGGATTCACGATCTCGGCACCCAGATCCGCCCACTTCGCCTTGTAGAAGTTTTCCGCGCCCATCTCGTTCATCACGCGCGGCACGTCCGTGCTCTTGCATGTCCAGCAGGTGCCGGGCAGGGGAGCGGTCGTGCGCAGCGTGTCCCGGATGTCCTTGATCGCGTAGTAGTGGCCGCGCGCCTGCTTGTAGTCCCGCGAGAACGGATACCCGGCAAACAAGACAACCTGTCCCGGCTGTTCGGCCAGATAATCGGTCGGGGCCGAGCCCGCATACTTGCTCTTGAAGTCGGTCTTGGCCGTTTTCATGTAGGACTCGTATTCGCGCGGGTAGTTCTGCCCCCAGACCTCGTTGCGTGGCTCCCATTCAGCAATCGGACTCACTGTTTGCACCCGGAACGATTCCTGCCGCCGTTCGAAGATCGAAGCGGCGAGAAGCCCGATGGCAAAAACTGCCGCCAGTGTCCCGAGATAGAGAACCCAGCCGAACCAGGGTTTTTTTTCGACGATTTCAACGATGCTTTTCATGGTATTTGTTTGTTTTGGATCTGGAATGTCCGGCGGTGCCAACCGGGAAGAACGGGGGAAAGTTCGGGGACGTGGGCGTTTGGGGTGGAAGCCCCGCTGTTGCCGCGCCCGTGCGGGGTTTCGCGGTGGCAGTCCCAGCATAGCTTTCCGGTGCCAGCCTGGACTTCCTGCCACGTCACCGCCAGATGGGGCGCGTGATCGAGCCGACCCTCATGACAGCGGATGCAGTTGTTCTGCACCGTCCACTGGCCGGGGGCATGCATCCGGATCACTTCCGGTTCCATGTGGAACGTGAACATGAACGCGTGCCGGGTGCCGTCCATCGCCTTGAACGCATATTTGAGCAGAACGCTCTCGTGCGGCACATGGCAGTCGTTGCAGACCGCCACCCGCGCGTGCGACGAGTGCTGCCACGTCGCAAACTGCGGGGCCATCACATGGCAGTTCACGCACGCCTTCGGGTCATCGGTTAAATACGATGAGGCGTTGGAAATATGAAATGCCAGCGCCCCCAGCCCGCTGAACACCCCGGACGCCACGATCACCGGCACTCGCCAGCGCTTCGGGGGAAGCACTCGTTCAGCCAGACGCCACATCGGCGTCAGAAACCTGGCTGGCAAGTTTCGCGCGGGGCCGGTGGATGGAATGTTATCCCTCATCAGCTTTGGTCACTCCCGGAAGAACAAACATCCCCCATATCAATACGCCTGAGATCCAAGCGAGGGAGGCATATGCGTAATGATTCATTTGCACCTTCGGCATCCAGTCTGCCGTCACCCGAGTGAGCATGGCAAGAGAGAGCAGCGCACACAGGACGAGCACAGGCCATAACGAGGCTCGGAACTTCTCCGATTGCCCGCTGTGCCCGAGCACCACGCGGGTCGCAACAGTGAAGGTCAGAAGACTGAACCCGGTGATGAAGACGACATGCAGTAGCGTGAACGTGCGCCCTGGCATTAGCGCGAGCAGGATGTAGCCGAGAGGAATCGCAAACAACGCGATCCGCAAGCCGAGAGCCAGCGACCCGCCGCCGAAACCGGCCTGATGCACCGGCACCTCGCGGAAGAAGTACACCAATATTGCGAATGCACGCAGGGCGTAGCCCCAGCGCATGAAACCCGCAACCTGCAGGGCAAAACTGGCGACGACCGCCAGACCGCACGCTGCAGCGAATGCCGCCCGCAGCTTCCATCCCGGAGGAAGCGCGAGGGACTCCGGGAAGCTCTGCCGGTTGGGAAGCCCGAAAAATCGGGGGAGCAGGAACGCGCCGATCCCCATGATTGGCAGCAGGATGAACCCCTGGAAAAGCAAAAGCCTCGCAAACGGTATCATCCACGGAGGAAACAATCCCGGAGCAACCTGCGAGGCGGCCAGACCGAATGATCCCGCCAGCGCCGACAGGAGCCCCATGGCTACCAACACAAATGCCGGAGGCGGCGTGTCCTGGCGGAACAGGGTTCGCACCGCCAGCAGAAAGACGAGCGTGAGCATCGTGCAAAAGAACGCCAGATCGCCCCACAGGGTCCGGCCCGAATAATGAAGCCACGCGGTCCAGGCCAAGGCCGCGCTGAATCCGACCGCCTCGTAAATCGAAACTTTCGGCACCCCCAGCAGCCTCGGCAGCGCCGTGCCGAGAAAGCCGATAACAAAACATCCGACGAATCCTTCAATCATTACCCGCGGATGCAGGGGGCCCGGATACACGCCCGTCACGTTCCAAGCATAGAGCGGCCACATCATCACCCCGATGATCCCGATCAGCGCCCCGACCGGAAAGAGTAGGCGGAATGGCTCGCCCGCCGCCACAAGCCGCCAGTAGCCCTTTGCGGAAGGACACGCCGCCGGTCCAGAGTTGCGGGCGGGAGGGCTTGGGTCATCGGATCTTGGTTCGGAGGCGCTCAACACGGGGGGATTGTGCCGCCGTTACGGGCGCAGCGCAAGAAATAAAGATAGTTTACTCTTGTATTGTTGTCGAGCGAGTGTTCAGTGAGGGTCGCCATGAAAGCCAGCACCCAACCGATATGTCTCTGACGCCCGCCTACGCGTGCGGGGCGGACCCCGCCCAGCCCGGAAAGCCGCGCATCCTTTTCACCAGCGTATTTGGCCCCTATGCCAGGGATGACGAATTCGGCAGCCGGGCGATCAACCCGATGGAGCTCTACCACAACCAGGTGACGCGGGTGCAGGGGCCGTTCTCGCTTCGGATGTTCCACCGTTCGTGGGGACTGATGATGATGCGCGACAATGTTTCCGCGCCAAGTTCCCTGCTGGATTTTCCGACCCGCGACCGGTTCATTCAGGAATTGAAAGACGAGCCCTACAACATTGTGGCCATCAGCGCGATCCCGCCGAACTACCTCAAAGCACTGGAAATGTGCCGACTGATCCGCGAGATCCAGCCGAAGGCGAAGATCATTGTTGGCGGCCACATTTCGGGGATTCCCAATCTTCAGAAGCGCCTTGGAGCCGACCAGGTGGTCCGCGTCGAGGGGGTGCGATGGTTTCGGGAGTTCCTGGGGGAGGATGCGAACGCGCCGATCCGGCATCCGCGAATTGTCTCCGGAATCGGAACTCGAACGCTTGGGATGGCACTGAAGGAATCTCCGGGAGCCATCGCCGCGACGGTGATCCCTTCGGTGGGCTGCCCGATGGGCTGCAACTTTTGCGCCACCTCGGCGATGTTTGGCGGCAAGGGGAAGTTTCTCAATTTCTATGAGACAGGAGACGAGCTCTTCGACGCGATGTGCGGGCTGGAGAGCGAGATGAAGGTGCAAACATTTTTCATGATGGATGAGAATTTTCTCCTGCACAAAAAGCGGGCGCTCCGGCTGCTGGAAAAGATGGAGGAGCACGATAAGAGCTGGTCGCTTTACGTCTTCAGCTCGGCGAATGTCCTGCGGTCCTACACGCTGGATCAACTCGTGCGCCTCGGGATTTCCTGGGTCTGGATGGGCCTCGAGGGAAAGACCAGCCAGTATCAAAAGCTGTCCGGCGCCAACACCCACGAGCTCGTGAGTGAGCTCAAGTCGCACGGGATCAGCATCCTGGGCTCGACCATCATTGGGCTTGAGGAACACACTCCGGAGAACCTCCCGGAGGCGATCGAGCATGCGGTCTCTCACGACACCGAGTTCCACCAGTTCATGCTCTACACGCCGGTCCCCGGCACCCCGCTCTTCGAGGAGCACCGCGCAAACGGAACGCTCGTGGACCCGGACTGCGAAAACCTCTCCGATTCCCACGGCCAGCTCCGGTTTGTCCATAAGCACCCGAATATCCCCGCCGGCATGGAGACGGAGCTGCAGCTGCAGGCTTTCCGCCGGGACTTCGAAGTCAACGGTCCCAGCGTGATCCGCATGGTTCGGACGACGCTGCTTGGATGGAAGAAATACGGCAAGAGCAGCGACCTGCGGATCCGCAGGCGGTTCCGTCGGGAGGCCACGCCGCTGCGGCTCCAATACCCGGCCGTGCTTTGGGCGACAAGGCGGTGGTATCGAAAGGATCCCCTCATGAATAAAAAGGTGGATGCCATTTTGCAGGGCCTGTTCCAGGAATTCGGGCTGGCAGCGAAAATTGCCGCGGGCATCGGCGGCCGGGTGGTCTATCGAAATCTCTGCGTCGAGGCAAAAAGCCCTTCGAAAGACAGCTCCGAGCCTCCGACATTCTACGAGCGATCAGACGGGTCCCAACTGCTGGCAATGTGATGAACCCAAAAGGAAGCCCGCCGCCGCTCGAAAATGCGCCGATGTTTCGCGATCTGTCAGCAAGGCAAAAAACTGCTCTTGCCGGGATCTCTTTGCCCCGCGAGTTCCGACGCGGCGAAATCATCTTCCATCAAGGCTCTCCATCCGTCGGATTTTATCTCATTCACTCGGGCGCGGTGAATGTCCACCGACTGAGCCGGGATGGAACGGAGCGGTTGATTCGCATCTTTCATGCCGGGGAGAGTTTTGCAGAAGCTTCGCTCCTGTCCGGCGGGGTGTATCCCGCCACCGCCCGCGCCATGATCGATTGCAGCACGCATCTGATTCCCAAAGCTCCATTTCTCTCCCTTCTGGAAAGAGATGCCAGTTTCGGCCTGAGGATGTTCGTTGCCTTGAGCATCCGCATTCATGACATGGCCGGCACCATCGAGAACCTCCGCATCGAAAACATGAGAGAGAGACTGCTTCGTTGGCTGATCGCCCGCCGTCCGCCAGCCGCCAACCCGGTTTCCTATACGATAAGCCTCACCACAACCAAGGCGGCGCTCGCAGCCGAACTCGGCATGCGGCAGGAAACCCTCTCGCGGCATCTGGCCAGCCTGCGGAAATCGGGGGATTTAACTGTCAATGGCCGTGAAATCGTGGTTCTCAACTCCGAAAGGTTGCGGGAACTCCTGAGCGAAATGGATGTCTGACCCAAAAGGCGGCCGTTTTTGAAAGTTCGGACTTGACGGGAGCCTAATGAGGAATAGACTCCCTTTGTTTCTTTAACCATGACAGCATCCGCTACCTGTTTCCGGCCCTTCGCTGCCGCGTTTCTCTTTGAGATCGCGGTGGTTGTCGTTGCTGGCGCGCGGCGGGTGTAGATCAAAAACACCCCGCCGCCCGTTGCGGCGGGGCATTCCTTGTCGTGACAGGTCGGTGGACCAACCACCATGACTACTCCAAACGACCAACCGTTGATTTACTCCTGCTCCGGCTGTTCGAGCGCCGCACAGCTTGCCAACCATCTCGCTGTCCGGATGGATCGCGCCGAGATCGCGGAGATGTCGTGCATTGCCGGCCTCGGTGGCAACGTGAAGCCGCTCGTTAATTTGGCCAAGTCCGGCCGCCCGATCGTCATACTCGACGGGTGTGGGATGCAATGCGGACGACGCACCCTTGCCCGCCACGGAATCGAGCCGGTTTTGCACTGGGATTTGAGCCGCCTCGGGGTAAAGAAGAAAAGGCACGCCGACTTCGACCGGCAGGATGCAGCGCAGCACGAACCCTCGCTCAGCGCAGAAATCGCACAGATCAAAACGCTACCTCTCTCCAAAGGTCGGGACAAAAGGCGCGAATCGCGAGCGTCCCGGCCGGCGCGGGAAAACGACTGCGTTAAAACGTGACGCCCATATGGAGGCCGAGGACGGTCGCGTTGGCGACGACCCCGGTGCCGTTCGGGCGGATGAGGTATTGCAGGAACGGCTGGACGTAGGCGAACTGGGTGAGCTGGATCCGGTAGTCGCATTCGAGGACCGCCTCGTAGGTCTGCTGGATCTGCTGCCCGGCGTCGCGGCGGGCGAGGATCTTGTAGTAGCTGTATTGCCCGTAAGCGAGGGCGAGCCCGAGCTGGTCGGTGTCGCGTCCGGGAATGAGACCTTTGTAAACCAGTCCGGTGTGGAAGTAGAACGGCAGCGAGTTGTCATACTTCGGCGTGTAGTTGACGAAGTTGAACCAGTAGAGGCCCTGCGCGCCGGGCTTGGCGGCCGCAACAGGCTCCTTGAATGACTTGGCCGTGCTTTTGCCGTCGGAGGGACCCTTGGCGAGCGGCGCCGATTCCGGCGAGGGCTCGCGGAAGACCATCTGGTCGGCCTGCCAGTAGAACCCGTATTTCTGGTCGTATTTGCTCCCGTAGAACGAGGTGTTTTCCAGACCCCAGTAATAGGTGCCCATCGCATACTTGCCGGGAAGCCCCGCGATCTTCGGCGTCACGCCGGTTTCTGTGAGGAAATAGAGGCCGTTGGAATCCGGCGGATTCGCGAGTTCGAAGTAGAGCCCGTGGTTAGCTGTGGTCGTGGCATTGGGCACGGCGGCGTAGAGCCCGGCCTGCACGTAGCTCCATGTCGTCGGCTTGACCTTCACGTGCCCGCCCCATGTGCCGTAGCTGCCATTGAACGGGATGTTGGCGCCGATGCCCTTCGTCTGTGTGATGGCGTTGTTGGTGAAAAGCTTCGATTCCGGCTGCTGGGCGAAGAAGTGATAGGGGTTCTGCCAGCCGCCCGAGATCGTGATCATGTTCTCGATGAAAAACATGTTACGCGACTCCCAGGTCAGATAGGCCTGCTGGAACCTCCACTGCTTGCCGACCTGGTAGCTGGTCGGGTTGAATGCCTGGCTGGCCCCGACATAGTCGTTGATGTTGTTGCCGTCCCGGTAGCGCACGCTCGAGAACGCGGAGAGCCCGGGGATGCCGGCCAGCTTTTCAAAATCGAGCTTGAGGGCGAGGTGGATTTCCTCGTCGAACGCTCCTTGGCGGGAAAGCCCTCCACCCACAACCGCGCCATAGGTGCCTTTCCAGTTGCCTGAGAAAATGATCCCGTGGTCTTCGAGCGCGTTCCGGGCCCCGAACCAGTTGCCGGAGGCATATTTGCCCTCCCACCAGTTGGTGACAGGGGATTCCGCGTGGAGTGAAGAGCCGACCGCAAGCGCGGCGGCCAGTGCGAGTGCATGGTATTTTTTCATGGGATTATTATTGCTGTTCAAACTTGTGTTCCAGGTGAGGGGTTGCGGTGTGGAGCATGTGAACCACCACCCAATGCAGCCAGAGAAAGCTCGCTGCGGTGATGACAAACAGGATGGCAAATGTCGTCTGCGGCACGCCTGTGCCCGCCCAGGCATAGGAGAAAAGCGGCGGCAGGAAGAACCCGCCCAGGGCGCCAAGAAGGCCGACCAGGCCGCCGACCGCGCCGACATCTTTCGGAAAGTATTCCGGGATGTATTTGTAAACGGCGGCCTTTCCGATCCCCATCCCGCAACCCACCAGAATGATGAGAAACGTGAACAGCCAGGGATTCATGACAAACCGCAGGATGCTGATCGTTGCGCTCGGGTCGGCCTTGCTCGGCGTGTAGAGGACGATGTGGCCGTTTGGGGCCGCAAGAAGAAGGAGGCAGATTGTCATGCTACCAAACACCCAATACATCACCCGCCTCGCACCGAACCTGTCGGAGAACCAGCCGCCGAGCGGACGCAGCAGGCTCGCGGGAAAAATGAACAGGGTGGTCAGCAGCGCCGCCTGTGCCAGCGGAATCCCGAAGACGTCCACGTAATATCGCGGAAGCCAGACCGAGAGGGCGACATACGCCCCGAAGACCACGACGTAATACAGGCTGAACCTCCACACCCGGACCTCGCGCAGCGGGCGCAGCAGATCCCGGAGCGGGCGTCCCTTGCCCGGCACATGGTCGTGCGAAGGGCTGCCGAGCCACATCGCCGCCGCCATGACCAGCAGCAAAATTGAATAGAGAAAAGGAACGAACCTCCATCCTCCGGGAACCAGCCCCCCAAAAAAGCCCGCAGCAGGCACCATCGCGATCATTGCCGGGCCGATCAGCTTGGTGACCGAAGCTCCGACATTTCCAGCTCCGAAGACGCCAAGCGCAAGACCCTGTCGTTCCCGCGAGAACCACGCTGAGTTCCAAGCAATGCCGACCGAAAACGAATTGCCTGCCATGCCGACAAGAAACGCATAGACCATTAACTCCTCATAGGTCTTGACCCGGCTAACCATCCAGGCCGGAATCGCCGTAAACAACACCAGCAGAGTGAACACCTTCCGCCCGCCAAACCGGTCGGCCAGCAGCCCGAAGAGCAGCCTCCAAATCGATCCGTTGAGGATTGCAATCGCCGTAAGCCACCCGAATTGTGCTTCAGAAAGCCCGAATTCCTTGCGGATCGGGATCGCCAGCACGCCGAACATCAACCACACCGCGAACATCAACGTGAAGCCGATGGTCGAGAGGGTCAGGATTGTGTGGGGAGCCCTGGGAGATGTGCCCTTCATTGTCAGCTCGGTTTCTCTGCGCCTTTCCGAGCGTAGAACCACCAGTTGATCACCGTCGCCACCACGCAATAAGCAAGAAGTCCAATGAAGAAGGCGTTGAATGTTCCCGACGCACTCCTCGACCATCCGAGTAGGGTGGAGAAAAGGAACGGACCGTAGGCCGCGATGGCTGCGGTGAAGCCGATAACGCCGGCGGCCTGGCGTGGGGAGTGAGAAAAGATGATCGGGTATTGCCGGAACGTCGCAGCGTTTCCGATGCCGGTAAAAAAGAACATCGCGAGCATGACTCCCACGAACCACGGGAACTGGTCCGCAGATGTCGGGGTGAGCAGCCCGCCGAACACGAGCGCGGAGCATCCGGCAATGAGCCCGACCCCGCAGAGTTGCGTGAAGATCGCCCCGCCGAATTTATCGGTCAGAGGCCCCCAAAGCACTCGTAACGCCGATCCGATCAGCGGTCCGTAGAACGCATAAGCAAGCGGATCTGGCGGGTTTTCAAACTTGCCGTAAGCCAGGCGGATCAGAAGGGGAAACACGGCGGCGAGCCCGGAAAACGTTCCGAATGTCATCACGTATGTCGCCGTGCAGGAATACGTGTGCTTGTTGCCGAAGATGTCGAGCTGCTCCTTGAACGAGGCTTTCACCGGCACGCGGCGCAGGAAAATCCACGCAATCACACCCAGAATCAGGAGGAACGGGACATACCAGAACGCAGCGTTCTGCAGCCAGATGTCCTTTGTGACCGCCCCCTTGGCAAACTTTTGGGCCGGGCCGAAGAGCGCTCCGGCTGCGGCAAACGAGATGATCCAGGGAGTGACGAACTGGGTGAGGCTCACGCCGAAGTTGCCGATGCCCGCCTGGATTCCGAGCGCGGTTCCCTGAAGTCTCTTCGGGAAAAAGATGCTCGTGCTCGGCATGTAAGATGAGAAATCCCCTCCGCCGAACCCGCAGAGGAATGACAGGAAGAGGAAAACCCAGAACGGAGTGCCGGGGTTCAGGATCGCGAACCCGAGCCCGAGGCATGGCAGGATTTTGGAAAACGTCGCCAGCGTGACCACGTTCCTCGTCCCGAAGATTGGAATCAGAAACATGTGGATCAGCCGCAGGGTCCCGCCAGCCAGCCCCGGCATCGCTGTGAGCCAGAACAGTTCCGTTTCGGAGAATTTGAACCCGATGCCCGGCAGTCGCACGACCACCGCGCTCATCACGAACCATGTCGCGAACGACAGGATCAACGAAAACGTTGTGATCCACAGCGTCCGCCACGCGATCGGTTTCCCGGTCTTCTCCCAAAATTCCGCGTCTTCGGGACGCCAGTCGGTGATAGGTTGGTTCACAATATTAGTCCTCGGTGTCTTTGATTCTGCTCGCCGTGGCGAAGCCGTGGAGGAGATGGCCGAGCCCCCAAACCCCGCAGACGGTCGCCGCAAGGGTCAGGGCGATCGCGACGAGATTTGTGCGGAAGTTGTGCCGGAAGAGCAGGAGCGGATTTCCGTCGTTGTGGTTGATCGGGAGGGTGCCATCGAGATACTCGCGCACGTCGGGAATCCCGTCATGGTCCAGGTCGCTGTCCGGCGGAAGCAGGTCGGCGAGATGTGCGGGCGAGACCTTCAACTCGACAAATTTTTCTTTGCCGATGCTCTTAATGATATGGTTTCCAAAAGCATTGAGGATCGGGCTTTCCACAGCCTGGCCGGGCTGGAGCGCTGAGCGGGCGCGTCCGAGGCGTTCCAATTCGGCGGCATTGAGATGTCCGATCTGGCCAGGCCCCGTTCCTTCCGGACCGTCGGAATTGGCGTGGCACATCGCGCAGTTGACGGTCCGCCCGCTGGATTTTGCGACGAAGGCCTGGAACTCGGGATAGGCGATGGCCCGGTGTGGCACGGAGGCCGCTGCGAGAACAATGAGGAGGGCGGCGCGGGAGTTCATCCTTTGAACATGTGGTAGATCTGCTCGCCGAAGACGGTCATGACGAAGAGGTAGAGCGCGGCCAGAACAGTCAGGATCTGAAGGGTCTTGCGGCTGGTGTTTTGGAAAATCCAAGGAGTTCCCATGAGCACCGCTCCCAAGACCGTGGAGCCGACAAGAATCACCCAGAAGGGCAGGAGTTCGAGCGGATAATAGAGGAAGTAGAAATACCACTCGGGCTTGATGCCGTCAGGAGTTGACCCCTTTGGATTAAAGGGCTCAAAGAGGGGGTAGCTGTAGAGCGACTCGAATGGCACGCAAAGGGCGATGACAAAGAGGATGATGAACGCAAAGCCCCATACCGTGAGATCCTTGATAAAGAACGTCGGGAAGAATTTTTCCTGCCGCTTCGGCGGGCCATCGATGCCGCGGCTCATCCCGTGGAGCTGGACGGAGAGAAGGTGAAGCCCGAGTGTTGCCATCATCGCGAGGGGCAGGATGATCACATGCAGGGCGAAGAACCGGCTGAGCGTCGCCTGCCCGACTGCGGCTTCGCCTTGGATCGTTTCCTTGACGATTCGTGGCCACTCGGCCATCGCGCCGGGGAGGTATTGCCCGACCTCCTGGACCGATTGCAGCCCGATCTTTGTGGCGTTGACCGCGACCTGGTGCCAGGGGAGGAGGTAGCCGGTAAAGCCGAGGCCGAAGGTGATGCCGAGCAGCACAACACCCGTGACCCATGTGATCTCGCGCGGCTTGGCGAAGGCCTTCATGGCAAACGCGGTCAGCAGGTGGACCATCACCGCCGCGATCATCATCGAGGAAGCCCATGCGTGCATGTTGCGCACCAGCGAGCCTCCCGGCACATGGTCGGTGATGAACTCCACCGAAGCATGGGCGTCGCTCACCGTCGGCTGATAATAGAACAGAAGCAGAAGGCCGGTGACCATCTGCACGCCAAAAAAGAACAGGGCGAGGCCGCCCATATAATACGCCCAGGAAAGCCGGTGAACTGGGACTTCCTTTTTCACCACCATCGCGGAGTAGCTCATCTTCTCGACCGGGAACCGCTCGGCGACGTAGGCCTCGGAGTTTTTGATGATTTCGGGCAGGTTCATTTTGCTCAGGCGGAGTGGCGGGGTTTCGTGATGTAGAGGCTGCACTGCGCGAGAAGCTCGGGGGAGGGCGTGCCTTCGACCTCGCCGCCCGGCAGGCCACTGGCGACGACGTTCCCGGAGGGATCCACGAGCGCCCACGCGAGATGGGGCAGGGGGAGCTTCGCCGGTGCCCCGGGATTTGGCTGCCCCGTCACGATGTTGAAATACGAGACATGGCACGGACACATGATCTGGCCCTCCGCATTTACCTGGCTGCCGACCGTGCAGCCGAGGTGTGTGCATTTTGCGGAAATCAGGAGCGGCAGGCCATTCTTTCCCTTGAACGCCAGCCCGGGGGCCATCGCGTAATCAATGAAGTATTTGCCTTTCGCGGCATCGAGTTCGATATAGCGCGCCACGAGGATCATTTCGACGCGCTGGCGTTCGAGTTCTAGCTGGCGCTCTTCCGCTGTCTGCTGGAGGCGTTCCAGCTTCTTCTGCAGGAGGGCGGATTCGGCCTCGGGGTCGGGGTCGGGGCCTTTGAAATACGTGACGACCTTTTCGGAAACCCCGAGGGCGAGGAGCCCGGATGCCCCAGCGATCCCGACGGCTCCCTTGATGAAGTCGCGACGGCTCTCGGCTCGGGCTGTGGCATCGACAGCCTCCCGGCGGCGGCGCGGGTTGTTCCAAAGAACGAGCTGCGGAGCGCGGAAAATGTAGCCGAGCGGCACAGCGAGGACGTGCATGAGCCGGGTGAAAGGCACCAGCGCGATCAGCACCCAGGCCCCGATGATATGGAGTTTGAAGAGCATCGGAAATCCGGTCACATGCGCCATTTCCGGCTGCAGGGTGAGGATCCCCCAGAAATACGGCACCACCGTCCCTGCGCTCCATGCGGCCCCGTAGCGGAAGGTGATCGAACTCAGGAGCCCGATGACGATCTGCGCCATCAGGAGGACGACAACCACGAGGTCCATCGTCGTCGTGACCGCCTGCACCCTGGCATCCGTGATGCGCCGCACGATCAGCGCCGAGAGCCCGGCGATCGCCAGCAGCGAGCAGCACACGCCGAGCGCCTCGACCCCGAAAAGCACGGCCGGAATGACCATAAGGCTCGACCACACCCTCGGCACCACCGCCACAACCAGATGTCCGAGCAGGATGGTGATGATGCCGACATGCCAGGGCAGCGAGCCGAAGAGGAGCTTCCCGTCCTCGAGGAACTGCGAGGACCGGGCGGACATGCTAAACTGGTCGTATCGGGAACGCCAAATGCAGCCAGCAACGCAAATGACGATGGCAAGGTAGGGGAGGCCGACAAAGAAAAATGCATCAACCATAAGTTGGGACAGGTTCAGCGAGCGGGCCGCACGAGGCGCAACCGTTGGAGGCGCACGGCGTGCTCCGCATTTGTTCGAGCGGGCTCGCTGCCGGGCGGATCCCCGGCAGCGCGTCCTCCAGTGCCGCGCGCACCGATTCCAGAAGAGCTTGGTATGGGCTCGTCCCGTCGAGAGATGCGGTCATTTTTTGCAGGGGCCCGAGCAGGCAGAACTCCGCGAGTTCGCGACGTTCAGCATCCTCCGCTCCGGCGGCGAAGCAGAGAAGGTTCGCCAGGTGATCCGGAAGGTCGCCATTGGGCACGAATCCGGTTTCCTCATAGCGCGCGAAGAGCGCGGCCATGAACTCGCCGCGCTTGAAGTTTTCCTCGCCGAAAAGATGGATCCCCGCGTAGGGCACGCATGAGGGGTTGATGTCGAACGTGGAGGAAAACAGCTCCTCACGCTCCTCGGCGGACAGCGCGCGCATCTGCCGGACAAAGCCGGAGGCGGCGGACTCAGCCGCATCAAGGCGGTCATCAAACCCTGGGCCGGGATATTCGAGCAGGCTGGCGAGGAGGGTGACGGTTTTCATGCGCGGGGAGTAAATGCGGGGTCGAGGGAGAAACCTGAACAGCCCTTGCAAGCCTCGGGGCTGCAGGTGCTCTCGATGGCCTCCTCACGCTGGAGCGGCGGCAGCACGAAGCGCTGGTAATGAGTCGGGATCGCTGTCATCTGGTAAATCGCCTCAACTTCTTCGGGTGTTGTCTTCGCCTCGCGGAGAATCCTGTGGACATCGTTCTCGGCCAGGTCGCGCACGCTCTGCCAGCGTTTGTAATACCGCACGGCCATCAGTTTCCGCATCACGGCCTCGACGACCTGCTCGTTGCCCGCGCTGAAAAGGCTCGCCAGGTATTTCACGGGGATCCGGGCATCCTCCAAACTGGTGAAAAATTTATCGGCCGAGTGTTCGTAGGTGCCGTTCGCCGATTTGCCCATCACTGGAAGGAGCGGGGGCACATAAAAAAGCATCGGCATCGTGCGGTATTCGATATGCAGCGGGAGGGCGAGCTTCCACTCGATCACGTATTTGTAAGCCGGCGAATTCTGTGCGGAGTCCAGGAATTCCTCGCTGATCCCGTTGCGCAGCGCGGCCGCCACGACCTCCGGATCGTGCGGATCGAGAATGGCGTCCCGCTGGGAATCCACCAGCGCCCGGTCGCTCACCTTCATCGCCGAAGGGATTTTGTCCGCGTCATAAAGCAGGACCCCCAGGTAGCGGATGCGCCCGACGCACGAGTGGAAACAGGCCGGTGGCTGCCCGGTCTCCAGCCGCGGAAAGCAAAGGATGCACTTCTCGGACTTCCCGGTCTTCCAGTTGAAATAGATTTTTTTATACGGGCAGGCGGCGACGCAGGCCCGCCATCCGCGGCATTTTTCCTGGTTGATGAGGACGATGCCATCCTCGCCGCGCTTGTAGATTGCGCCAGACGGGCAGGCGGCAACGCAGGTCGGGTTCGCGCAGTGGTTGCAGATGCGCGGGAGATAGAACATCGTCAGCCGCTCGATCTCGAAGAGTTGCGCGCGCTCCTCCTCGGTCAGCTTGTCGAGGTTCAGGTCGTTCTCGGCATAGATCGGGGAGCCGGAAAGATCATCATCCCAGTTCGGGCCGGACTTGATCTCGATCGGCTCGCCGGTGATCAGAGAGACGGGAACCGCCGTCGGCTGGTCGTCGCCAGCCGGGGCGGTGAAGAGATCTTCGTATTTGTAGGTGAACGGCTCGTAGTAGTCCTGGAGGTTCGGCTGGTTCGGATTGTAGAAGAGCTTCAGAAATGTGTCGGCCTTGTTCTGGCAACGCAGGGCGATGTCCTTCTTCTCCGCATCGTATTTCCAGCCGCCGTTAAACTTCTCCTGGTCCTCCCAGCGGGTCGGATAGCCGGTGCCCGGCTTGGTTTCCACGTTGTTCCACCACATGTATTCCGCCCCCGGACGGTCGGTCCAAACGTTTTTGCAGGCGACGCTGCATGTGTGGCACCCGATGCACTTGTCGAGGTGGAAAATGACGGAAACGTGGGCGCGGACATCCATATTAATAAACGGCTTTCTCGAGTTTTTTCAGGACGACAAAGGTGTCGCGGTTGACTCCCTGCGGCCCCCAGTAGTTGAACGCGTAGGTGAACTGCGCGTAGCCGCCGATCATGAATAGCGGCTTGAGGCGGACCCTCGTGAGCGAGTTGTGGCCGCCGGCGCGCCGGTTTCCTCGCTCGGGAGATTTCGGCACCCCGAGCGTGCGTTCGGGAGCATGGTAGAGGAGGCAGATGCCCGACGGGATCCTCGCGCTCACGATGACCCGCGTGCAAACGACTCCGTGGTCGTTGAAAACTTCGACCCAGTCGTTATCCTCGAGGCCGATGAGATCGGCATCCTTGTCGTTCATCCATACCGGGTAGCAGCCGCGCGAGAGCGTCTTCATGCGGAGCGTGTCGCCGTAGGTCGAGTGGATGTGCCACTTCCCGTGCGGGGTGAGGTAGTTGAGAACGAGGCAGCCGGCCCCCTGCTTGGACTTCACCAGATCGAGGGTCTGCCGCAGCTCGCCGCGCGGCTTGAACGTCGGCAGGTTTTCCCCGAATGCCACGTAGGCTTCGTGATCGAGATAAAGGTGTTGGCGCCCGGTGAGCGTGCGCCACGGGATCAGCTCTTCGACATTCTGGCAATACGCCGCGTAGGTGCGCTTCCCGTTGGTGATCCCGGTCCAATACGGGGTGGTCAGCGTGCGGCAGGGCCGCGAGCAGAGGTCGTCGAACGTGTAGGCCACGCCGCGCATGTCCGCCGCGAGGTGCGTGTGGTCGATCCCGGTCTTGATCGACTCGGCGACAAACGCGCGGTGCGCGAACTCGCCGTTGGTCTCCGCCGCAAAGTGCAGGATGACATTGCAGGCGTCCTTGTCGTTGCTCAGGGAGACGTATTCCTTGCCCCCCCACTTCTCGGTCGGATGCGTGCGGAGGTAGCTGTCATAGACATCATCCACGTCGTAGTGCGTGCCATGCACGGAGAGCCCGTTGGCCCGGAAGTTCGGTCCGACCGAGACAAACCGGTTGAGCAGGTTCGCGTAGTCGCGCGTGACGACCTTGAAGTTCGGCGCGGTCTTGCCGGGGATCAGCTCGCACTCGCCCTTCGCCCAATCCTTGACCGTCGGCTGGGCGATCTCGGCGGGGGTGTCGTGCATGAGCGGCGACACGACGATGTCCTTCACCGGCTCCGGAAAGTATTTTGGAGCGAGCTTCGCGGTTTCGGCCGCGATGCCCTTGAAGATCTCCCAGTCGCTCTTCGACTCCCAGCACGGCGGCACCGCCGCCTGAAGCGGGTGGATGAAGCTGTGCATGTCGGTCGAGTTGAGGTCGTTCTTCTCGTAATACGTCGCGGCGGGCAGGACGATGTCCGAGTAGAGCGCGGACGTGTCCATGCGGAAGTTCAGGTCCACGATGAGGTCCATTTTCCCCAGCTCGACCTTGTCGTGCCAGGTGACATCCTTGACGTCCGGCTTGGCGACCTCCTCCGCGATCGCGTTGTTGTGCGTGCCGAGGTAGTGCTTGAGAAAATACTCGTGGCCCTTGGCCGACGACATCAGCGCGTTCCCGCGCCAGATGTAGAAGAGCCGCGGAAAACACTCCGGGTTGTCGGGATCCTCCATCGCAAACTTCAGCTTGCGCGACTTCAGCTCGCAGACCGTGTGGGCGATGATCTCCTCGTCGCTCCTCGCCCCCGCGGCCTGCGCGTCCTTGATCACATCAAAATTGTTTTTGGTGAACTGCGGGTAGCACGGGAGCCATCCCGCGCGGACGGCGAGCGCCTGTTTGTCCGCCGTGTGGCCGTGTGCCATCGGATGCTTCGCGTCGCTGACCGGGCACATCTCGCCGAACGCGGCGTCGTAGCGCCACTGGTCCGAGTGCATGTAGTGGAACGACGGGGCGTTCTGCTGGCGGGGCGGCCCGGCCCAGTCCGCGCCGAAGGCGATCGGCCCCCACGAGGCCTGCGGGGAAAGCTTTTCCTGCCCGACATAGTGGTTCAGCCCGCCACCCTGCTTGCCGATGCAGCCGCAGAACATCAGGGAGTTGATGACGGCCCGGTAGATCAGGTTGTTGTGATACCAGTGGTTGACGCCGGCGCCGATGATCACGCTGCACTTGCCGCCGGTGTGCTCGGCGGTGCGCGTCCACTCGCGGGCAAAATTCACGGCCACTCCGCCCGCCACGCCGGTAAACCGTTCCTGCCAGGCCGGCGTGAACGGCTGGGAATCATCCTCGTATCCCGTCGGCCACTCGCCCTCGAACCCGCGGTTCACCCCGTATTGCGCGAAATACAACTCCATCGCCGTGGTCACATAAACCGGCCCGTCCACGGTCTCGATTTTGCGGACGGGGACATGGCGGGTGATGACCCGCTGGTTTGTGCCGTCGGAAAAATCGGTGATCTCGATCGGGAGTGTGAGATCCGATTTGATCTCCAGCAACGGCCGGATCGGCTCGCCGGTCACGCAGTCTTCCAGCTTGAGATTCCACTCGCCTTTTTTCTTTTGCCAGCGGTGTCCGACCGTGCCCTTGGGCATCTTGAGTTCGTTGCTGGGTTCGTCCACGACGAAGAATTTCCACTCCGCGTTATCCAAATCTTTTGTAGCTGCGAGCTGGCTTGCCCGCAGCAAGCTGCCCGGACGATAGCCACCGTCGGACTGCGAATCCAATGTAACAAGGAATGACGCGTCCGTATATTGCCGCATGTAATCCTGAAACGCCGGCACCTGACGCTCGGCATAATTCTCCTTCAAAATCACATGTCCGACCGCCATCCAAAACGCGCCGTCCGTTCCCTGGTGAAGCGGGATCCACTCGTCGGCCACTTTCGAGGTCTGGCTGAAATCGGGAGAAAAGACGACGACCTTCGTCCCGCCGTGACGCGCTTCGACAAGGAAATGCGCGTCCGGAGTGCGGGTCATGAGTACATTCGACCCCACGGTGGCGATGAACTTCGAGTGATACCAATCCGCGCTCTCGGCGACATCGGTCTGTTCTCCCCAGATTTCCGGGGACGCCGGTGGCAAATCGCAATACCAGTCATAGAACGAGAGCGAAATGCCTCCCATGAGCTGGCAGAACCTCGCCCCCGCCGCATAGCTCAGCATGGACATCGCGGGGATCGGCGAGAAACCCGCAATCCGGTCCGGTCCGTAGCGGCGGATCGTGTGTAGGTTCGCGGCCGCCATGATCTCGTTGACCTCCGGCCAGGAGGCGCGCCGGAATCCGCCCTTGCCGCGTGCCTGTTGGTATTTCTTCCGGGATTCCGGATCGTTCACAATCGAGGCCCACGCCGCCACTGGATCATCCGGGTTCTTCCTCTTCGCCTTGCGCCATAGGTCGAGGAGAACCCCGCGCACGTAGGGAAACTTCACCCGGATCGGGCTGTAGATATACCACGAATACGAAATCCCCCGCTGGCATCCGCGCGGCTCATAGGGCGGGATTTCCTTGTCGATGATCGGATAGTCGAGCGCCTGGAGCTCCCAGACGACCACCCCGTTCTTCACGTAAATCTCCCAACTGCACGACCCGGTGCAGTTGACCCCGTGCGTGCTCCGCACCTTTTTGTCGTAGCTCCACCGGGAGCGGTAGAAGGTTTCCCAGGTCCGGTCTTCGGGGGCGAAAATGTCTTGGATCCAGCTCATATTATTTCCTCCGGCGTTGGAGCCGCTTGTCGCGCCCCCGGGCCAGGCGCTGGAATTTAAGAAGCCCGAACATGCCGACGAGCATCGCGGCCCCGGCTCCGGCTCCGGCCTTCGCAAAAAGCGGCGTGCGGTCGGAGCCCGCTCCCGCCTTCAGCGTCGCAAAATACTTCGCGAGGTGCATCGCCTCCTGCTTCGTCACCGGATGCTTGGCGTAGTGCGGCTCCATGATCTTGAACTTCGCCTGCTCGATCGCAGAGACCAGCGGAAGCTCCCCGCCGGTCTTCTCGAAAATCCCGTTGAGCGGGAGGCCGAGGTTTCCGCCGTAGCCCTCCGCCTCGTGGCAGGAGGCGCACGCCATTCCGCCGTTCTTTAATGATCGCGCACCCCGGAAGATTGCCTTGCCGGCCACGGCGTCGCCAGGATCCATCGTCGAGGCGAACTGCGCCGCCATCCGGACCTCCTCCGCCTTCAGCCGCTCATGCGAATCGGAAGACTTCAAAAACGCCACCAGCCCGGCCACCACATCGTCGGGCAACGGTCCCGCCTTGGGCTCCATCTTCTTGATCGCGGCCGCGAGTTGCGGTTCGGGCCATCCTGCCGCCGCCAAATTCAAGGCGGGGCCGGTGCGTAGCTTTCCGTCCAGGCTGTGACATCCGGCGCAGGTTGTCATGAACTTTGCCGCCGCCACATCACGCTTCTCCGCTGTGGTGGGCCTCACCTCGGGGGTCCCGATCATCAGCACCTCCGCCTCCTGACTCCGGGCTGTCGAGGCAAGGCACGAAACGGCTGACAGCAGGATCGCGACTTTCTTTGCCACGAGGACGGGAATGAGGGTTTTTCCTGAAAAACGCATGGGAGCTGGCAGCAGTTAAAGATTAAAAGAGTGGTTATTCGTTATTTGCGAGAACAAAAATGCAATCGGGTGATTTTTCTTTTGCAACAGGAGGAATGGGCAGCGGGAAGTGCGCACGTCACGTCGTGCGCGGCGTCTTTCTGAACCGGATTTTGGTTCCAACCGGGGACCCCTTGGCAGGCATCCGGGGTTGTTGACCCTCGAAGATGGCCAAGCTGGTCTTCTTCATAAAGTCGCGGTTGGAATCGATCATTCCCGCAATCATGTTATGGAGCGGACAGGGTTCTCCCTTGCCGCACCAGTCATGGCCGAACGGGCACAGAGACGGAGGTTCGGTCTGCTCAAAAAGCGACGCGATGTCCAGAAGGCAGATTTTCTTAGCCGGCTTGGCGAGGGTGTATCCCCCACCCGGACCCGGCTGGCCGTGAACAAGGCCGGCTGCGGCAAGTTGGGTGAGGAGCTTGGCCGTCAATGCCCTGGAAATCTTGCGGGCACTGGCGATCTCTCCGGAGCCGACCCGTCTGCTGGGGTCTTCCGCAAGAAAACTCATCACCGCAATCGCGTTCGAACTTGTTTTTCCGTAGATGAACATAATTGGCTAATTGATCATGCGGCCAGCCCGGCATCAAGCACGCGGGGGATACTCTGGACATTGCCCAGATCCAGCTTGTTGTAGCGGAACTTTGCGCATTCGGCGGTTAGAATGACGGTGTCTTTAGGTAGAAACGCTGCATCAGTGTAGTGGTTGCGGCTGGCGTGACGGCCATCACAACCCTCCATAACCACGAAATGTCGAATGGCTCCCGATCGGATGGCGCTACTGACGGACCTCATGACTCCTTACACTAGACTTGACGAAAGCTTCGGCAGCCGGAAAAAGCACGCTGTTTTCCAGATGGATATGCCGATGTAGGTCTTCTTCGAGATCGGCCAGGCCCGCGAAAAGCGCGCGATAGGTGTTGCAGGCCTCGGAGGGAGGTTGGTATCCACCAGTGAGTTCGTTCAGGCGGGCGAGAGCGGTCCCGGCGTCGTCATGCTCATGAATCATGCACGCTATCGGCCCGTCGAGAGCGACCGGCCCCGACTCTCCCCGGCTCATCGCGGAGACAGCAGGGAAAAGGATCTGCTCCTCCTTCATCATGTGACTGGTGAGCTCGGCCTCCAACCCACGATAAACCTCAAAAACCTCCACCAGAGCCGGCGTGTGTCCACCGTGGACATGGGCCACACGCTCGGACATCGCACGGAGACGGGGAAATTCGCGTCGGAGAAATGCGTGATGTGTTGCGACGATATAGTCCGCCAGTTCGTGCGGAGGAAGCCCCGCAGGGTTTTGCTGCGGCCCCACCGCCTCCACCATCTCAGCTTCGAGTTGCTCGACCACCGCTGTCAGCGCAATCCCTTTGCGCTCGCAGGCCTCGCCCAGTGTGCGGGAGCCCTGGCAGCAGAAGTCGATTTGAAACGACTGGAAGACGCGGGAGCGTCCGGGTCGCTCGGCGACTAGCTCGCCAACCGTGCGGTCGGCCAGCGGGGTTCCTTCAGGTGAGACGATGTTCTGTTGGTGGCTCATATTTTTGCTTTTATGAAAATCAACAAATATATCAAGAAAAAACTATCTTTATATACATAAGGACTTCTTCTACCACATCTGCCCGCCTTCGTCTCCACGATCTCGAACGCAGTGGCTACAAACAGGTAAAAAAAACCCACCCTGGCAAGTGGTGGGTTTCTCCGACCAGCTCAATGCATGGTCTGGCACATCTGCTCGATGTGCTCGATTGCGGGAACGGCCTCCCGCTGGGCATCCCCGGTGCCGCTTGAGAACCAGCACCGGTTTCCAGCCACGTCTTTCCACACAACCTTGACCATGCCGTATTTGGTCCAGACGGTGGCGCGGCGTGGCCTCTCCCACCGGTTCAGGTGGACCGAGCGGATGCGTGGGTAACTCATAGCGAGTGCTCCAGGTGGCCGGGGCCGTTGCCCTCGGGGTCACACATGACGGCGGCGGTGGCTGGCCTGCCCTTGCTGTCCTTCCCGCTGAGGCCAAGGACCAGCAGTGGGCGTCCCTCCAAGTCCTCCCACTGGATGCCGAGGATCTTCCGACCCACGAGCTTGCCGTAGTGCGCCTGCTCGAATGGTGTGGGCTTGGCGCTCATGACACAAGCGCGACCCCGGCAGCGCCATCAAAGAGCCCGTGCAGGGCTTCGCAGCGGGCGATGGCGGTGTGAGGGTTCACGGATTTGA
>QYQL01000140.1 GCA_007280915.1 Verrucomicrobiaceae bacterium
CCTCCGGGTGGGCCTTCGGGTTTTGCGGGATGGCGCTGGAAAGAGGCGACTACGGCCTGGCGGCGAAACTGCTCACCCTGGCGAAGAGGAGCGTGCCCCCGGAGGTTTTCGAAGAGATGCTTCGGAACCCTGTGATCTCCCGCCACCAGTCGCGGCCGGAGATCATGCCGTTTTTCTTCAGCAACATCCATCCGTGAAATCCAGCGGCGCAACTTCTCCAGCGGGACAACGGACAGGTGGAGCGGGCACGGCTCCACTGCGGGCCTGGATGCTCGGGCTCATGGGGCTTGCCGGGTTCGGCCCGCTGATCATCCAGTTCTTTTTCAACCAGTGGAAGCAGGATGCCCACCAGTTCTTTCCGCTGGCCGTCGCCGGTGGAGCGCTGCTCGCATGGCGTGGCTGCTGCGAAGTGAGGGGGCCGCTTGAGCCGGGCACCCGGTGGATTGGCGTCCCGCTGATGCTGGCCTCGCTCGCAGTGCTTTTCCTCGCGGCTCTTTTCTGGTCGCCCTGGATGGGGTTGGCAGCGCTGCTGATCTGCCTCGCGGCGACGGCCTGGAGCCTGGGCGGACCCGCGCTGGTCCGCGCCCTCGTCCCGGCCGGGCTTGTGCTGCTCACCATCCTGCCTATCCCCCTCAAAATGGACGAGTGGCTTGCGCTGACGCTCGAACAATGGGCGGTGGCCGGGAGCAGTTGGGCGCTTTCTTTGCTCGGCGTGGGCCATGTTCTCAGGGGCAACGTGATCGAGATCCATGGCAGCCGCCTGCTGGTTGAAGAGGCCTGCAGCGGGATCGTCTCGGTGATCTTCATGACGTCGGCCTGCGTTTTCTACGCGATGTGGCGCCGCCGCTCCCTGCCAGCCCTGCTTCTCCTGTGGGTGGTCACGATCATCTGTGTTCTTGCCGGCAACATCCTCCGGATCACCTCCTCCATCTGGGTGCTTGTCAACCGCGGGATCAACCTTTTTGGGGGGTGGCGGCACGAGACCATCGGCATCGTGTTCATGCTTGCCTACCTGCTTTGCATCGTGCTGGCAGAAGCGGCGATCCCGCGAAGGGCGGCCCGTTCCTGCGGCGGGGCCGACAGGAAAGATTGGCGGAGCATCGAGGAATTGCTGCTGGGCGGCCGCCTGTTCCGGGGAGGAGTCCGGTTTCTGGCGGTGGCGCTGGCGGTCCTGGGGGTGCTCCAGATTTTTGTTTTTGCGCAGCGGAACCACTTCCGCCACCACGTCAATCCCCGGGAGATGGACGGGTCCGCGAAATTTTCCCTGCCCGAAGAAATCGGGGGCTGGCATCTCGTCTCTTCCTCGATACCGGCACCCATCCGCACCCCTTTCGAGGACGGGGTGTATTCGCATATCTGGGTTTACGAGCGGGGTGGAATCGTGGCGAACATTGCGCTCGACTACCCGTTCTTCTACTACCACGACGTGCGAATCTGCTACCGTATGAACGGATGGAACATCGCGAAGAGCACGCTGCATTCGGACGGCATACCTTGCGTGGAGTTCTCTCTCCTCGGCAAGGATGGCGGGAACGGGGTGGTGTTCTTCAGCACGGTCAATGAGTCTGGCGGGTGGCTCGACGAAGAGAATCATCTCTACTATGAGGGAGAAGGAGCCAGCGAAGGAGCCGGAGGTGTCTGGCAGCGGCTGTTCAACCGGGTGACCGCGATCCCGTTTTTCCGCCAGTTTGCCGAGGTCGGTGTCACCTACCGCATCCAGCTCATCGCCAGTTCCGGACGCGGATTCTCGGGATCCGAACTCCAGCAGCTTCAGAAACTTTTCGAGGAGGGCAGGGGGCTGCTTGTGAAACAGTTTGTCAAACCCACTCCGACCCAACGCAACAATCCGCAGTAATAATTCGGGAGGTTCGGGTGTCGTCAAAGCCGGTTTTCAGGAATGCCAAAGGAATGTCGTTGTTGCGATCGTGTGTTTTTTCCTATAAGCGCGGGCAATGAACGTCCCCCAAAAGCATTTTGTTCTGCTGGCCCTGTTTTGTTTGTCTTCGCTTTTGCGAGCCGCCTCTCCAGCGGGCAGGGATCGGGAGCTGTTCAACGACGGATGGCTGTTTGCAAAGGGAGATGATCCGGGTTCGGCGCAGGTGGATTTCAACGATTCCACATGGCGCAAGCTGAACCTGCCGCACGACTGGGCGATCGAGGGGCCGTTCAAATACGAGTATCCCGGCGAGACGGGGAAGCTGCAATACTGGGGGCCGGTCTGGTATCGGAAGCATTTTACTGTTCCCGCCGGAGACCGTGGCATGCGGTTCTTTCTCGATGTGGATGGTGCCATGTCGCACGCCACCGTCTTCCTGAACGGGCATGCCGTTGGTGGCTGGCCCTATGGCTATGCATCCTGGCGCGTGGACCTCACTCCTTTCATCAAGCCGGGTGAGGAAAACCTCCTCGCCATCCGTCTTGAGAGTTTGGAGAATTCGTCGCGGTGGTATCCCGGGGCGGGGATTTACCGGAACGTCTGGCTGGTGAAAACCTCCCCCGTCCATATCGGCCAGTGGGGAGTCAGCATCACCACGCCGGAAATCACGAAAGAATCGGCAACCGTGGACTTGAAGGTGACCGTGGACAACCGCTCATCGTCGGAGGCGGGTCTAAAAATCGCGACGAAGATTTTTGTGGCGGATACAAGCGGTGCAAAAACCGGTGAGGCGGTGGCATCCGCCGGACCGGTGGATTTGAAAGTCGCGCCGGGCGCGTCGGCAACCTCCGCTCTGAATGCCACGGTTTCCAATCCGCAGCTCTGGGATGTGAAGAGCCCGAACCGATATGTCTCCGTCACGACGGTCGAGCAGGACGGGAAAGTTGTGGATACCTTTGCGCAACCGTTTGGCATCCGTAGGATTGAGTTCACGGCAGACAACGGGTTTTTGTTGAACGGCGAGCGCGTCCAGATCAATGGGGTCTGCAATCACCACGACCTTGGCGCCCTGGGTGCCGCGATCAATGTCCGCGCGATGGAGAGGCAGATCGAGTTGCTCAAGGAGATGGGGTGCAATGCGATTCGCACGAGTCACAACCCTCCCGCTCCGGAACTGCTCGACCTGTGCGACCGCATGGGCATGCTTGTGATGGATGAGGCGTTTGACGCATGGATCAACCCCAAGCGGACAAACGACTACAGCACGCTCTTTCCCGAGTGGCATGAAAAGGACCTGAGAGCCATGATCCGCCGCGACCGCAACCATCCCTGCGTCATCATGTGGAGCATCGGCAACGAGGTTCATAAGGAACAAAAGACTCCAGAGGGTATGAAGATCGCGGGCGAACTCGCTGCAATCGTCCACTCCGAGGACGCGACCCGCCCGGTCACTGCCGGCTGCAACATGGCCGAAGCCGCGACGAATGGATTCCAAAAGCAGCTTGATGTCCTTGGCTGCAACTACAAGGCAATGAACTACGGGGAATTTCACGATGCCAATCCGGGATTGCCCATCATCGGCAGCGAAACCGCTTCGGCACTCAGCTCCCGCGGCGAATACTTTTTCCCTGTGACCGCAAAGAAGGAGGACGGCATGGTCAACTTCCAGGTGAGTTCTTACGACTCGTTCGCCCCCACTTGGGGAACTCGTGCCGAAGGCGAGTTCAAGGGGCAGGAAATGTTTCCGTTTGTCGCCGGGGAATTCGTCTGGACCGGCTTCGACTACCTCGGCGAGCCGACGCCTTACAACAAGGATATCACGATTCTGCTGAACGCCAGCAATGCCACCGAGAAAGCCCGCCTGAAAAAAGAGATTCAAGAACTCGGGAAAGTGGACATTCCCTCGCGCAGCTCGTATTTCGGCATCCTTGACCTCGCCGGGTTCAAAAAGGACCGTTTCTACCTCTACCAGTCGCACTGGATGCCGGAGCTCCCGATGGCGCATATCTTTCCGCACTGGAACTGGCCGGAGCGGGTCGGGCAGGTGACGCCGGTGCATGTCTATACATCCGGCGACGAGGCGGAACTCTTTCTCAACGGGAAATCGCAAGGCCGGAAAAAGAAAGGGCAATACGAATACCGGCTGCACTGGGACGATGTAGTCTACGAACCCGGCGAACTGAAAGTAGTCGCCTACAAGGATGGAAAGGAATGGGCGCAGGAGGTGGTCAAAACAACCGGTCCGGCGGAAAAGGTGACCCTGAAGCCCGACCGCTCGAAGATCCGTGCCGACGGAAAGGACCTGTCCTATGTCACGGTCACCATCGCGGACAAGGACGGCGCACTTGTTCCCCGCACCAACAATCCCGTGAAATTCGAGATTTCCGGTCCAGGAAAAATCCTGGCGGTTGACAACGGGGACGCCACCAGCTTCGAACCGTTTCAGGCAAAGGAGCGCAAGGCATTCAACGGGCTTGCACTCGTCATCGTGCAATCCACCAAGGAATCTGGGCGGATCGTTCTGAAAGCCACCTCACCCGGCTTGAAAGCGGGTGAAGTAGAACTCAAAACCGAGGCGAAAGCGCAATAGCGAAACGAAATACATTTGAATAAAAAACCATGCTTTTTACTTTGCTGGCGCTTGTGTCCTTGGCGGTGCTGGCGGACGAGTCGCACGTTGCGCTGGATAAGAAGGACGCCGGTGTTGATAACGACGATGTCTTGCTCTTTTCATTCTTTCGGGACAACGGGAAGAACGGAGTCTATCTGGCGGTCAGCGAAGATGGCGTGCATTTCTCACCTCTGAACGATGATATGCCAGTAATGAAGCCTGCTCCTTGGGAAGAGCAAAATATCACGCGCGATCCTTCAATGGTATTCCACGATGGGAAATTCTACGCGGTCTGGTCGTCGGGCTGGTCGGGGAAATGTTTTGGTTACGCGGAATCGAAGGATCTTGTCCATTGGTCGGAGCCGGTGAAAGTGGTGCCTCCATTTCCGGCTAATCAGATTCCGCGCAACACTTGGGCACCGGAAATCTGTTGGGATCCAGGACAGAAAAACTTCATGATTTTTTGGAGTTCGCAAATTAATGCCAAGCGAGAAAAGCAAATTTTCGTCACCCGCACAGTTGACGGGAAAGAATTCTCGGTGCCGGAATTGTCTATCAATCCAAATTTTAACTGCATTGACGGCTCGATGGCGTTGGACGACAGCGAGGATGCAGCCCGCTGGGTGATGATTTACAAGAATGCCGAGCCAGACGCCAAGAATCTATACGTTGCCACAGCACCCTCCGATTTTTCCTGTCCGTGGTCGCTGGAGCCAAACCCGATTGTCGGGCGTGGCACTGCTGTGCGTCCCAATGAATGCGCGGAGGGGCCATCGCTTGTGAAATGGAAGGGGAGTTGGTATCTCTACTGGGATGCCTACATGAACAGGCATTATTCGATGGCCAGTTCGACCGATCTCAAGAGCTGGACCGACCGCACCGCCGAGTTGCAAATGCCACCACATCCTCGTCACGGCACGGTTTTCCGCGCCCCGCGTTCGGCAGTAGGGTGGTTGAAACAGAGGGAATGAAAGGAACAGGATATGCAAAATGAGTTGGTTGCTCTTGGATTTGATCTGACATTGCTGGGCGCAGTGCGGGCAGAAGAGTCGGTATCGCTGGCGGGCGGCTGGCAGTTTCTGAAAGCTGCCTCGCTCGCTTTGGAGCCTGCCGAGGTGAAAATCCAAAAAGAGTAGATGCAGCCGCGCCAAAAAATATTCTTTCATGTTGGAGCGTTGCTTGCAGCGGCATTGCTTTTGGTGCCGTCGGCGCGATGCGCCAATTTCGATCCATTTTCAGAGGACAGTACGAACGTTCGCGTGCCCCATGGGAAGCCCTACGTTTACAAGCAGTCCGGCGGAGAGTTGAGGGATCTGGAGGTGTATTTTCCGCCTGACTGGGATCCGTCGAAACACAAAGTGCCCGCCATCATCTTCTTTCATGGTGGCGATTGGACCGGTGGAAATCTCAACCAGTACCGCTATGCCTGCCAGTATTTTGCAAGCAGGGGGCTTGTCGCGGCCACGGTCAATTATCGGATGATTCCCCGAGAGGTGCGGGACGGCCTTCCCAAAGGGGAGTCGTTCAAGCGTGCCTGTATTCTTGATGCAAAAAGTGCCATTCGATGGATGAAGCAACATGCGGAGGAACTGGGGGTCGATCCGGAACGCATCATCACTGCCGGAGGGTCTGCGGGAGGTCACCTTGCGGTGGTGGCTACGGCCGCGAAGGGAATCAACGATCCGGCGGATCCCGATGGGATCGATACCGGCTCTCAAGCGTTCCTATTATTCAACCCGAACTTCAAACCCGACGACACGGGGGATTGGGAGGCCGATGTGCAAAAGTATCTCACCGTGGATCTCCCGCCGGCCATCGTCTTTTTTGGCGATCAGGATTCCTATCTCACGTATGGCTCGGAGGCTTTGTCCAAGCTCAAGTCCATGGGGAACTCCGGTATGGAGCTATGGATTGCCACGGGCCAGCCTCATGGATTCTTCAACAACCCGCCCTGGCAGGATGTGGTCCTTGCCGAAGCGGACCGCTTTCTTGTGGAGCATGGTTTTCTGAAAGGTCCATACACTCTTTCTCTTCCGCAGACTGGTGAGAAACTGATCAAGGCACCTTGATCAAGAATGGGAAAAGCATGAAACGGTTCCTCTGGCTTCTCACTTTCACCGCATCGGTCGCATGGGCGGACGGACAGCCTGCATCCGCGCCATGGTGGCATACCTATACCCCTGCGGTGACAGCCCACGGCAATCTTGCTGAGATGACCGGCATCGATGGCGGTGCAATCCGTGGGGTCGGTTACTACGGCGGATGGTATGGCTTCTGGTATCTGGACGCCCAGGAGCAGTTCGGATGGGCCGGGAAAACCTGGGAGGAGGCGGGGCGTTCCGGGATGAAAAGGATCCTCTACTACGACCTCGGCGAGGTCGGGGACTACGCGGGCTTTTTTGGCCCGGATGGGAAGATGAAACAAAATGGCTGGACGCTGCAGCAGTGGAAAGGCGGCGAGCCACTCACCGCGCGTTGGTTTGGCCTCGAAGCCTTCATGAAAGACGTCCCGTGGTCACCTTTTCCAACGGCGAAGGCATACAGTCTGCCTCCCTTCACCACCCCCGATGGAAAGCCTATTGACGATATTTATTCCGTCCTCACCCGTCGCGGGCTGGATGGAGAGTGGAAATTTGATTATTCCAGCAACCCTGCTGTCACAGACGATCTTGCTGAACGAAGCGGACTGGCCGAGATTTCTGGAAAGCAACAGGGTCGGGCAGACACGCAGGGAAAGACCGGCTGGCAGACGGTCCGGCTGGTGGACGTGGACTTTGCGAATCCCCAACTCCGCGAGTATTGCTGCCGCGAGATCGAGCGCATTATTCCCAGAGTGCGCCCCGACGGAATCCACGCGGATAACTACGGCGATGCCAATCTCGGCTTCGCCAACCGGACTGCGTTCGGGCTCTGGTCGGTCGCAACTTTTCGAGATTTCCTGAAACGGAACGTGCCGGCGGAGGAATTGTCTCGGATGGGCATTTCCGACCCCTCCACTTTTGACATCGCCGCCTATGTCCAATCGAAAAAGCGGGCGGTGGGCAGCCCGGAGTGGACCACCGATCCGGTTTGGCTCTGCTACCTCATCCACCTTGTGGAATCTTCGCAGTCCTACCACCGGGCCTTCTACGCAGCCGCGAAGAATGCCGCGCGCGAGGCGCAACTCGACTGCGCGGTCTTCGGAAATACGATTCCCCTGCCTCTTGGCGGATCCCTGATGAAGGGCGCGTGCGACATCGACCATTTCGAGTGGAGCACCGTGAATGGATGGTGGGGCATGAAGCCGATGGGCCTGCCTCCGAAGGGGCGGTTGGGATACGTCGCCCGGCTGGGTGCGGCGATTTCCGACGCGCCGTTTTGCTGGCCCAGCCTCTATGTCGAAAAGAGCAAATCCGGCAAAGGACACGAAAATCTGCACAAGGTTCTTGCGTTCGACGGTCTCGCCAATCGCGGGCTCCTCGATTACGGGAACTGGTATCTTGACGGTTACTCGCCCGGCACTGCGGAGAGCGCAAAATTCATCAACCGTTTTGTCCAAGCCAATGCGTCCGCTCTGAGTTCGCGGTGCTACATCGCCGATATCGCCGTGGTCCATTCCGCCTGGTCGGAGATCGCTTCCAATACGGTTTGCAATCCCGCTCTCGATATGTTTGCGGACGAATACGCCGGATGGTGCCAGTTCCTCGGTGATACCCATCGGCAATGGGATGTTGTTCTCCAACAGGATTTGACCGCTGAAAACCTCGCCCGGTTCCCGATCGTCGTCCTTCCGTCAGTAATGGTATTGACCGACGCTCAGGCTGGTGAACTCCGGCGATATGTCGAATCCGGCGGGCACCTTGTGGCCACCGGGCTCAGCGGCACGCGATATGACCGCGAGCGTTTCCTTGCCGTCCGCCCAGCAAATGCCATTGCCGGACTCGCCACTCAGCCGAATGTTCGCATCGTCACCGACAAACCGGGGGTCGCCTATTGGCGGAAGGATGCCGACAAGGAAGCCGCCAGCCAGATGGTCGGTCTGCTCGACTGGCCCGGTTTCAGGTCCCGTCTCGAAACTGATGCTCCGACGACTGTCGGTGTGAACCTCAATATCGCCAAATCCCCTGATCTACTGACGCTCGATCTGAACAACTGTGACATCGATGTGGAAAGCGACGCCATCCGTCCTGCTCCCCCGTTTGAAACAAAAATCCTGTTACCAGACGGCTGGAAGAACCGCGCTCTGAAGATCAGTTTCACCACCCCGGAGATGAATGACGGCGAGTTGCCGGTGGATCTCGCGTCAGACAAATTCTTGGTTGATGCCGTCAGCGGAGTCCTGCGCGTCAATACACCACCGTTTTCCACTTTTCTTCAGATCTCCATCCGGCCTCTCTCGGACTCAGACATGGCAAAGAATGGGCAGGCAGCTCAATGACAGCCTTCCTGTTCATTCGATAAAGTTCGCCGCCAGGGCTGCGATCAGGTAAAGTTGACAGAACGGATGAGAAGACTCGATATGGCTTCTATCAGAATACGGGTAATGTTTGGGGCTGCGTTGACGGCGCTCCTTTTCTGGCCGGTCAACGCATGGGCGCGCACTTCCCGGGAGAATCCGGATGATTATATCACTCCGACGTATTCCGTGGAAGGAGATGCGCTCGTGCGCCACAACGGCGATCGCTACAATAACCGCCCGCTTTATTGCAATCAGATCCGAGGCGTGGTGCTGGCTGGAGACAAGCCGTTCTTTCGTCTGGGCAGCGACAAGTTGCTCCATGCCCAGTTCATGGTATCCCTTGCGCGCGGCGGCAAAGCCAAGTGGTTGCAGGATTGTTCGGATATCACCGCACGTTTCCTCCCGAACCATGTGGAGTGGATCGTTCGTGATGCGGAGTGGCCCGGGTTGGAGGTGAAGCTTGAGGTGGTGCCGACTGCTGAGGGGCCGGGAATGGGGGTGAAGGTTGCGGTGTCCGGCGGTCAGACTGGCGACGAGTTGATCTGGCTCTGCGGCGGGGCATCATGGGAGCCGGAGGGGGTCCTGCAGAAATGGGATCTCGGTCTTCCAGGGTCCGCTCCATTGTTAAAACAGGGTTTCGATCCGGCCGATTGCAAGGATAACCGCATCGAAGTGGCCGCTGACCGCACATTGGTCTATCCGCCGCCCACAAATACCAAGGGAACTCCCACATCAATACAATGCGACGCCGATGGCCGGATGTTTGTTTCCGATGCCTCAGGGTGGAAAAATCCCCTCAAGCTGAAAGAAGCCCAGCCGGAGGCCTTGCCGGTGGTGTGCGGCATCGTTCCGTTACACGACAAGGACACGATTTATTGGGCTGTCTTGGGCGAAACGAGGCGAACTTCTCCGGCGGTGGCATTTCAGGAGGGGTTGAAGCGCGCGGAGTCCATTGGCAAACGTGTCACAATCGATACACCCGATCTTTGGCTGAATGCGGCGATGGGAATGGTCTGCGCGGCGACCGATGGCGTTTATCGCGATGGAATTTTCAATCACGCCGGGATGCGGTGGGGGATACCGCTTTTGGGGTGGCGCACGATGTTTGGAGGGACGGTGCTCGGTTGGCATGATCGGGTCGTGCGACAGGCTGAGATCTGTCTCGCAACACAGATCCAGACTTCGGACAAGGTTTCCCCAAAAGCCGATCCGGCCAGGGGATTAAGCAGCCAGTCGGAGGATTCGCGAATGTTTGGCAGGGGGCGCGTGGTTTTTGGCAATGCCCACCACTACGATATGCAGAGCCAGTTTTTCGACCAACTCGTTCATGCCTGGCGTTGGACCGGGGACGCAAAACTGGAAAAACTTCTGCGTCCGGCACTTGATCTGCACTTGGAATACATCAAGGAATGTTTCGATCCCGACAACGACGGGGTCTATGAGAGCTACACCAACACATGGCCCACTGACAACCAGTGGTATAACGGCGGTGGAACTGCGGAGGAGACATCCTACGCCTTTACCGGGCATCGTGCCGCTCTCGAACTGGCAAAGCGTGCAGGAGATGCGGTTGCCGTTGAAAAACATTCACAAGAGCTGACCAAGATCCGGGATGGCTTCTTCAAGAGTCTCTGGATCCCCGCCAAAGGTCATGTCGGCGCATTTCGAGAGCAGGGAGGACTCGGGCGTTTGCACGAGGATCCGTGGCTCAACAGCATTTTCCTTCCCGTTGATGCCGGTCTGCTGGATTCCATGCAATCTGCGCAGATCGTTCAGTTTGCTGATTGGGGACTGGAGCACGAGAAAATGCCTTATGGGGGAGACCTCGTCTGGCCCTCGAACTGGGTGCCTTCGATCTGGTCGCTGCGCGAAATCTTTCCTGGCGACAACTATCATCTGGCTCTGGCGTGTTTCAAAGCCGGTCTGGCGGATGATGGATGGCGTTATCTGCATGGGGCCTTTCCACGGAGGATGCTTTTCGGGCCGGTTCCCGGTGATCTCGGGACCCCGAACGGGGGGGTGGACTTCACTGACTGCATTTCCATGTTCGCTCGCACAGTGGTTGAGGGACTTTTTGGTTTTGCTCCGGATTATCCCAACGGTGTTGTCCGGATCTTCCCGCAAATTCCCTCCACGTGGGATCACGCGAGCATCACGACGCCGGACATGTCCATGCGCTTTGAGGCGAAAGGAACAACGGAGAAGTTGGAAATCAAACTCTCCCTTCCAGCCGCAGTGGATGTGCGCATTCCGGTCCGTATGGGCAAGGTTCGAGACGTGCGGTTGAACGACAGACCGACCGAGTGGACGATGCTTCCAGGTCTGGGTTGCGGCATAGTGCATGTCGAGATTCCAAAGTGCTCATCCGCAGATGTGGATATCATAGGCGATGAGGCTTTGCCGCAATACTCCGCTGTGAGTTTGGTGGTCGAGGTAGGTCATCAACTCACCCTCAAGGCACCGGGCGCTGGTATCATCGAGGTGTTCGACCCCCAGGGAGTCCTCTCCGATGTTTCATTGCACGACGGGGGCGTGAAAGCCACGGCGACTAACAATACCGGCAATCACCTCGTCCTGGCGCTAGTGAACGCTTCCGGGAGCATGCAGTGGCGGCAGTTCAAAACTCAGATCACCGACCCTTCTGCTGAGGCTGTGCTATTGGCAAAGCGGGAAGTGCAGATCCCTCCAGGCGTGAAGTGGGAGCCCATCAGCATAAGCAAGGTGTTGAACGCCGATGTCCGGGGAATCTTTCAACAGCAGTATGTCTCGCCGCGACCTGATACCTGCTCCCTGCGATTGGCGATCAATGGCTATTCAACCTGGCAGATGGCCTTGAAAAGCTTGGAACCGCCAACTGTTGACTTGGTGCAGGTTGCCGACTTGAAAAATGACGCCGGGCTCATCGTAACTTCGCAGGGAGTTCCTTTTGTATGGGATGAGGGCGCGCGCAACATTGCGTTCACTTCGTTATGGGACAATTGGTCAAGGGAGGTGACCGTGCCGGTGGGCCGGCAAGGTGAAGCCCTCTGGTTCCTCGTTTGCGGGTTCACCCCTCCCATGCAGGTGCGGATCGCTAACGCAGTGCTGCGCGTAAAGTATGCCGACGGACAGGTAGAACGACTGGATCTCGTTCCTCCTTTCAACTTCTGGTCGCTGTGCCCCTTTGGACCGTGCGATTACGACTATGAGCGCGATGGATTCTGCCTCCCGGCCAAGCCGCCGGCGACTGTCCAGCTTGGCAACAACTGCAGAGCCAACGTGCTCGCGTTCAGGTTGCGCCCGGATGTTATCGTGGAATCCGTGACTTTGGAAGCTTTGTCCCAAGAAGTGATCATCGGACTGATGGGAATCAGTATGATGAATCCAGGAAGTTCGTTATCAGGAACCAA
>QYQL01000094.1 GCA_007280915.1 Verrucomicrobiaceae bacterium
ACGGTTTCGGTGATATCGGAGCCGGTCTGGAATATCGCTTCACCAACAACATCGGCCTCTTCACCGATGCCCGTTGGCTCTATTCCTCTCAGGATCCCCAGAGCGCCGTTCAAGGCCGTGCCGGCCTGCGCTTCGCGTTCTGATACAAACAAACACCTTCAACAAAAAAGCCGGATCCGCAAGGGTCCGGCTTTTTTATTTGTGCGCCCGGCAGGGCGCACTCACTTGGGGGTTGACCCCCCTGCACGCCCGACAAGGGGAAGTGCTAGCTGGACGGCAAGGGCGTCCGCCGCGAGGCGGAGTCTGAAGGAAGCCGCAGGCAAAATGCTGCCGCGATGAACAAGAACCACACAAGAGGCGCAACGAGCGAGATGAGACGGCAAATAGCGTCGAAGTCCAAAACTTGTCCGGAAGGTCGGCGACAAGCGAGTGCTCAAGCTGGTGAGGCGCTACCTGCAAAGCGGGATCATGGAAGGCGGGGTAACGGAGCAGAGGACGGAAGGCACGCCGCAAGGCGGGCCGCTGTCCCCACTACTCTCCAACATCCTGCTCGACGATCTGGACAAGGAACTGGAAAGGCGAGGACATAGGTTCTGCCGGTATGCGGACGACTGCAACATCTACGTGAAGTCGCGCCGTGCGGGGGAACGGGTGATGGACTCGCTGAAAGCCTTCCTTGAGGGCAAGCTGCGGCTAAAGGTCAACGAGACCAAAAGACAAGTGGCGCGACCGTGGGAAAGCAAGTTCCTTGGCTACAGCATGACCGTGCATCGGAGCCCGCGGCTGAAAGTCGCGGACCAGTCGGTGGAACGCTTCAAGGAGAAAGTGCGCCAACTCATCCGCAAGGGGAGGGGGCGAAATCTGGAGAGGTTCATCGCCGAAGACCTCAACCCGCTGGTGCGCGGGTGGGCCAACTACTACAAGAAAGCCATGACTTACGGCATCTTCGAGGAACTCTACGGATGGCTGTGGCGCAAGCTGCGCTGCCTGATCTGGCGGAGGTGGAAACGGGTTTACACCCGAGCACGCCGCCTGATAGCCTTGGGGTTCGAGGAGGCTAAAGCGTGGCGCTGCGCCTGCAACGGGCACGGATCGTGGTGGAACGCCGGAGCCGCGCACATGAATGCCGCCTACCCCGCTGCCGCCTTCGGGCGGATGGGACTAATCTCTCTACTGGAAACCGTCAAACCCCATGCCTGAAAACCATCGCTTCGTTCCAACCGCCGTGATACCGAACCGTATGTCCGGTGGTGTGGGAGGACGGCGGGGTAACCCCGCCTCCTACCCGATGGGCGTTTCCTGATCTGATTTTCCCTTGTGAACGCGGGGTCGTCTGTTATTGGTTGAAAACCCTATTCGGACGCTTAACTCAGCGGTAGAGTGCCACCTTCACACGGTGGAAGTCGCAGGTTCGAACCCTGCAGCGTCCAGTCCTCTTTTACGGGCTCTCCACCAAATGAATGAGATTGCCCTGTCCCGCCGGCTCGACAAAACGGCGGGATCTGGGTAGCATTGCCCGTCATGAAAAAGCTCACTTTTCTCACTCTGGCCGCGGTTTTTTCCACTCTGGCCGTTTCGTCGGCCACCGACGATGTCCAGATGCTTCCGACGCGCAAGAAACTCGACGAAGACAAGGCGCGAACCAGCAGCAACACCTCCGTCAAATCCAAGCAGATCATCTACTCGGTGAAGGTGAACAGCCGGTCATTCAAGGAGCTGACCAACGTCACCATCAAATACAATATTTACTACGAAGTCAGCCAGCTCGGCAGCACGGCGAAGCCGGAAGTGAAATCGGCATCCGGTTCCCACTCCCTTGAGTCGTTGATCACGAACAAGCCGGTGGAGTTCGACACGACAGCCATCCAGCTTAGCCAGGCGACGCTCGATGGCGGGTATTATTTTTCCAACGGAGGATCTTCGGTGGCGAAAGACAAGGTCGTCGGGCTGTGGTTCAAGGCGTTTGACGCCGATGGGAAGCTGATCGGGGAATATATGAACCCTGCGTCGGTGGCCACCAAGCAGAAGTGGAAGGAATAGCGGCTATTCCACCCGGAACGATGCAGTCCGTTCCTGTCCTCCGGATTTGGCGGACAGCGTGAACTCGCCGGGTTCGAGGAGGAGTTTAGCTGGGCTGAGTTTTTTCCCGTTCGCGAACCACTCGCACGTGGGGTCGGTGCTTTGAGGGATGATCTCCTGCTGGCTCCTTGGGAGGGCAGGATTGAGGCTGAAGACCGCCCCGTCCTTCGGGAAGAGGATTTCAAATTTGGTGGTGTCCGCAACCGCCCCGATGCGGTTCTGCGGCCCGGCACACCAGGCGGCATAGGAGGACGGAAGGACGAGGGTTTCTTTTCCGCCATTGTGACGATACATGCCGGCGGAGGAGTCCACAGGCGCGGTGCCGCGCAGGAACCATTCACGCAGGACGGGTTCGCCCGGCCGTGGAAGAAGGCCGGTTTCCCGGGCGATGAAGGCGGATTCCAACTCCGCATCCTCGCGGAGTTCCGGCACGGCGGAGTCGCCGGCAGCCAGCAGGAAACAGACGATGTCATTCCAGACCGGGGCCGCTGATCGCACGGCGAGGGTGGAATTCATCGGGGAGCCATCGGGGTTTCCGGTCCAGACAGCGACCGTGTGGTCTTTTGTGAATCCGACACACCATCCGTCGCGGAAGCCCGAACTGGTTCCTGTTTTGACGGCGACCCGTTGCGGGACATTCAGCGGAGAGGCATTTCCGAATGAGATCCGGCGCGCCTCGTTGTCGCAGAGGATATCGGTGACGATGGCACAGGCGGCCGCCGACCCGCATGGCCGGGGCTCGATCGGTTCGCCTGAAAGAAGGGTGGGCTTCCAGGAAATTCCGTTCCTTGCCAGCGAGGCATACGCGCCGGCCAGGTCGAGCAGGGAAACCTCCGCGTTGCCCAGGATGAACCCCGCGCCGCAGGCATCGAATCCCCCGCGGAAATCCAGTCCCCAGGATTCGAGTTTTCTGAAGGTTTCGCGGGCACCGGTCTTCGCGAGCGTGACCACGGCGGGAACGTTCAGGGAATTTCCGAGAGCCTCCCGCAGGCGGACCGGACCGAGAAACCGCTCATTGTAATTTCTCGGGTCGTAGTCGGGATAGGCGGCTCGGACGGCCTCCTCGGTATCGGGAAGAAGAGAGGCCGCAGTTGCCACGTGTTTGTCGATCGCTTCCAGATACAGGAACGGTTTGAGTGTCGATCCGGCGCTGCGAGGGGTTGTGGCGAGGTTGATATCCTTGTGCCGGGGAGGGGCCGACGAAACCATAGCCCTTACGCCGCCGGTTGCGTTGTCCACGATGACAACCGCGCATCCGCTTGCTCCGACCTCCTCGAGAGGTTTTTGGGAGGATTTCACAATCCTTTCGACCACCGCCTGCAAATCCAGATCCAGCGTCGTCCGCCGGCTGGAATCACCCGGACGCAATCGCGAAAGCGCCTCGCGGGTGAAGTGGGGCGCGGCGGAGACAGGGTCGTGGCGGCCCGGCACGGGCGGTGAAGAAAGGAGGGATTCCGCATCGAGTTCCGCCGGTAGGAGGCCGCCATCGCGGAGCCTTTGAATGTTCCGTGTGTAGCGGGCGAGCGTTTGCGCGGGATATTTCCAGGGGCTGAGCCGCGAAGGGGACTGCGGGATGCCTGCGAGATAGACCGCCTCGGCAAAGGTGAGGTCGGCGGGCGGTTTTCCAAAATAGGCGAATGCCGCCGCGACCGGACCGATCCGGCGGTTCCCGTAATCGAGCCGGTTCATATACGCCTCGAGAATTTTCACCTTCGGCCATTCCCGGTCAAGCCGCAGGGCAGAGAAGGCTTCCCGCCATTTCGCATCGAGCGTGCGACGGGTCCGCCCGGAGCCGAGCTTGATCGTCTGCTGGGTGATCGTGGACGCGCCGGAGATGATTCTTCCGTTTCCGATGTTCCGCAATGCCGCCCCGGCCATGGAAATGTAATCGATGCCCGGGTGCGCGTAAAACCGGTGGTCCTCGACGGCCACGGTCGCCATCGGAAGCCACGGTCCGAAATCCTTGAGGTGCGCAGGCCGGGCATCCCGCGCGAAGTCGGCTGCAGGGGAGGAAAATGGCCTCCCTCGGATATCCTCCAACACCGGAGTCGCCGGAGGCGGTTCGTTCAGCGAGGCGGGGAGGGGAGCCGTCCGGACGCGAAGCTCAAACCCGGCCACAGCAAGTGCCGCCAGCACGACCGCCACAATGAATATGCGGCTCTTCACTCCGCCTTCACCGAGCAGGATGATGGTGCGGTCCGGGAGTAGAACCGGCTGTCATACATCGGCGAGATCTGCGAGGCGGGCCATGTGAACGTTCCGGCAGAGGTTGCGCGGGCGAGAACCGGGCAGGAGAGGAGGCCGGCTGGAACCTCGTCGAAGAAAAGCACGGTCCGGCTGTCGCGCATTTCGGAATGCGAAAGCGCCGCGGTCTGGACGCCGGTCTCCTCGGGCACCTTGTAGAATTTTCCGAAGAGATCGAGGTTGGGGTTCAGGACTTCGATGCAGGCCGGGAGGGAATCTTCGAGCGCGAGGAAGCTTTGCGGTTTTTCCGATTGGAACCGGTAAGTGACGAGTAATTCATCGCCGAGGAGGAACGGTGATTCCGGGGTTCCTTTCCGCGTGGGATCGGTGAGGTTTTTTACGACGCGATCCAAGCGCAGGCCTTTTTGCACCGGGGCATTTTCGGCTTCGGCGAGCTGGCGGCGGGCCTTCAGGACGAATGTCCCTTTTGCAGCGGCTCCGAGCCCAGAAATTTTAAGTTCGGCCGCCTGGGAGAGCGCCCGGCCCGTCCATTCGGCGGCGGATTTGTTCGGTGCGGCGGCATCCGGAGAGGGTTTGAGCGATTTGGCGAGCGGCGTTGCGGACTGGGAATTCAAAAGCGCCTTGAATGCCAGAAGGAGCCAGAGATTTTCCTGCGTCGAGAGCGAGGAAGAGGATTCCATCAGCTTCTCGAGGCGGGGACGGATCGCATTCGCGGAACTTTCCGGTTCGATGGCCAGCCGGGCGAGCAGGCAGAAAGCCTCCGAGCGGGCGGGTGACGAGAATGTCGCAGGATCGAATGCCTGCCCGTCGAACAGCTTCGGCATCTCGCTGAGAAGCTGCTTCTGCTTGTCCGGGGCGGTGTCGATCTGTTTCAAGGCAAGGGCCAGCATGGCTTTGCCCTCGTAGGTCAGGTGGTCGCGCTCGAGATAAAGCTCGTCGGCGGCCGTCGCCAGTTCCGGAGATTCCTCCGTGAGCGAGACGACGAACATCGCGAAGGCGCGGAGGGTGGGGGAGACGGAAATCGTGCGCGCAATGATCGCCTGAAGCGCGCCGGATAGTTCGCCGGTGAGGTGCTCGGAGACCGTGTAGCCATCGGCCTCGGCCATCGAAACCGCCAGGGCGGACTGGATGGTCACGAAGGCATTTCCCGTGGCGCCCATCGGCCAGTAGGGGAGCATGCCATCCTGAAGGAGCGATGCTTCCATGACTTTGAGCGACTCTTCGATCGTGTGCTTGTAATTTTCTTCCCGCTCCTTGTTGGTCGGGATCCACTTGAGCAAATCGGCGAGCGCGGTGAATGCCAGAACTCTTGACGACTGCTGCTCGAGGCATCCATGGGGATAATCGAGAACCGATGGCAGGCCCATCAGCTTCGTGAGCCACGGAGAGGTAGATAGCGTGGCGTCGAATGTGCCGTCCGTCCATGCCGGCGGCATGAAATCCGCCGCGGGGAATTTGTCGCCCGACCAGCTTCCGGCCTTGGATTCGTCCACCGTGATCGTGCGGGGAAGCACCGGGAGGGTGACTTCAACGGCATCCCGGCTTCCGCCGGGAGCGGCAACTTTGAACCGCACCGGCGCATTCGACTTTCCTCCGCCGACCCTTGCGGCAAAACGGAAAACCGCCGGGGCATTTTCATCCGCCGAAACCGTGGCGGTGGAATTGCCAACAAGTTCGAGTCCGGTCGAGCATTGGACGGTGAGGGTTTCGTTCGGTGAGATTTTCTGGCGGGCGACCGCGCGGAGTTCGACCTCGTCGCCCTCGCGCAGGAACCGCGGCAGCGCGGGCTCGATGATGAGCTTCTTCGAGACCTCGAACGTCTCCGAGGCGGATCCGAACTGGCTCTGTGGGGTCTGTGCGAGGGCGATGACGCGGAATCTCGTGAGATTGTCGGGAGCCGTCGTTTCAAA
This sequence comes from Verrucomicrobiaceae bacterium, assembly GCA_007280915.1. Lineage (GTDB taxonomy): Bacteria > Verrucomicrobiota > Verrucomicrobiia > Chthoniobacterales > Terrimicrobiaceae > QYQL01. The sequence continues at coordinate 6,195 of QYQL01000094.1, forward strand.
GGAGACCGTGCCATTCGCGCCAGTCTTCAGCGAGGGGCTCCAGAAGAGGAGCGGCTTGAAATCCTTGCGGGTGAAATCCACGTTGCCGAATTCGTCGCCCCCTCCGTCTCCCACCGTGTAGCCCTTTTGGGTAAGTTGCGAGGGGTGGATGCCGTCAACCAGTCCGCGGAGCGCGGGAGAGGTGACCACGTTGAAGGGATTCTGTGGAAAGAAGTCCGGGGCGAGCCTGGCCAGCGACCAGCCGCCGAGTTCGAGGATCGAGTCATCCACGGCATAGACGGTCACCTCGGCACCTGCGACCGGAGAGCCGAGGCTGGTCACGGTGACCGAGCCGGTGACTTTTTCACGCGGCTCGTAGGATTCCTTTCCGACCTGCGGTTTGACGTCGAGTTCCTGGGCCGGATTCTTGAGCGAGAACGCTCCGAAGCCGAACATCTCGCCCGGGATCCGGTCGCGGCCGCCGGGGTTCAATGCATAGACGGTGACCCATGCGTTCGGACCGAATTCCTCGCGCGTCGGGATTTCGATTTTGGTGGCGTTGCCCGGGAGTTCGATCGTGCGTGAGTCGAGGATGCGGTCGGTCTCGACCGTCACCCATGCGATCCCGCCGGAGGGCGAGAGGACATCGAATGCGGCATTCTCGCCGAGGATGACCGGCTTGTCCGGAGATTTGACCTCCAGCGTTTCATCGCTGCGGACCGGAAATTCGGATTCGCCCGGACCGGTGACATCCGCCTGTGCGCTCACCTGGATGCCGCCCGGAACCGGTCCGGCCACGAGAACATAGCGTCCGGGTTCCTTCGTGGGAAATTCGACGGTGCCGTTCGCGGGAACGTCCTTTGCTTCCAGGCGGATAAAGTCGTCGAAATTCCGGTAGCGATAGACGAACGGAGCGATCTGTTCCTTCACCGACTTGGCTTTGACAATGTAAAGAACGGCCGGAACTTTCGCGGGGACCGGTTTGCCGTCTTCGCGCGGGAGGGTGCGGATCTCGAACCGGACGGTTCCCCCCGGACTGTCCACGACTTCCTTCACCCCGAGCGTGAGGTCATTCATCGTGACATTGTCCGTCGTTCCGCCGGTGATCGTTTGTCCGTCGGGGCCGGTGACGTCGACCTGCCAGAGGACCGTTGTGTTTGCGCGGTTGCCCGGATCGGGGAATGGAGGCGCGCACGTGAGTGTCGCCTGCCCGTTTCCATCCAGCGCCGTCTCGCCTTCGAGGGTCGCATCAAAGACCGGTGGTTTGACCGATTGGGAATAGAGGTCCACTTGGGTGAACCCGTTGTCATCCGTGCCGACGTAATATGTGCCGTCGTGGTCGCTCAGCCACGTGGCCTTCCACTTGACCCGGCTGCCGACATTCGGCGCGCCATGGAAATACCGGGAGGCGACCCGGAGCACCGACTCGGCGGGCTTCGTGGTTTCTTCAGGCTCGCAGGTCACCGAAAACGGAGGGTTCCGGAATTCTTCGATTTTGAAATTGGCCGGGCTTCCGGCATCGGCGACGCCGAGCTTCGCGCGGATGCGGAACTCCCCGAGGTCGCCGGATTCCGGGGCGGTCCAGGCGGCGTCCCATCCTCCCGAGGCATTCACCTTCGCCGTGCCGGATGCCATGACGTCATCCTGCCAGGCCTTGGTGATTTCCCATGTCACCGTCAGCCCTTCGGGAACCGTGAGCTTCCCGTCTTTTTTCTCGCGGACGAATCCCTTGATCTTGAGATCCTGCCCGGGACGGTAGAGCGGCCGGTCGGTGAGGATGCGACCGAGGACGGACGGCTGCGGTGAGAAGTAGCTTGAACCCGATGAAAATTGTCCATCCGGCGCCGCCGGCCAGAGCGTGGTGCTCCCGTCGTGCGTTGTCTGGAAAAACGATGCGGCCGTCGATGCGGTGCGCGGGAAGCTGACGAGGCCAGCTGCGTCGGTTTCGGCGGAGGCGACCTCCAGCAATTCCTTTGTCAGAAGTTGGACACGGACGCCCGGGACTGGCTGGCCGTTCCCCATCGCGGCAGCGCGGACCGTGAGGTTCGTCGGGCTGAGCTTCTGTGTGAGCGCGAGGTCGCCGAACCAGATGAGCGAGTGGTTGGCAACTTGCCTGCCATCACCGCCACCGGCGGATGCCTCGATCACATACGGCCCGGAAAGGTCACCTTTCCACTCCAGTTTTCTAAGCTCTTCCTTGTCATTCGATACAGCTGGGAATTCCCCGCTGCCGACCACTTCGAGGC
>QYQL01000143.1 GCA_007280915.1 Verrucomicrobiaceae bacterium
AATTTCCGGAACGGGAGGAAGTTCGCGGCGGACGGGAGGTTCTTCATCCTCAAGAGGGAGGCCGAGCGCCTCCATGAGTTTGCGCATCTCCCTGGCGGGATCTTTTTCGGGCGCGGTTTTTGCCGCGGGTTTTTCTTCTGTGAACTGGAATGGATTTCCCTCGGGAATGCCGAGCCGCTCGGCCTCGGCCTTCCGCTGCTCGCGGATTTCGGCGGAGCGCTGCATCAGCCAGTTGACAAGGCTGATGATGCCGATGACGAGAAGGATGACGAGTTGTTCCACGGAATCGTGAAGGCCTCTGCGGGCGGGTTGGTCAGCTCGAGTGGGATTTCTCCGTGCCGGCGATGCTCTCGCGCATCGAGGTATCCGACTGGATGTTTTTCATCTTCATGTAATCCATGATCCCGAGATTGCCGGATCGGAATGCCTCGGCCATCGCCTGCGGGACTTGGGCCTCGGCCTCGACGACCTTTGCGCGCATCTCCTGGGTGCGCGCCTTCATTTCCTGCTCGCTGGCGACCGCGGCAGCGCGGCGCATTTCCGCCTTCGCCTGCGCGACGACCTTGTCGGCCTCGGCCTGCTCGGCCTGGAGCTTCGCTCCGATGTTGTCGCCGATGTCCACATCCGCGATGTCGACCGAGAGGATTTCGAATGCGGTGCCGCTGTCGAGTCCCTTCTGCAGAACGGTCTTCGAGATGCGGTCGGGATTTTCCAGCACGTCCTTGTAGGAAACCGCCGAGCCAATCGAGGTGACGATGCCCTCGCCGACGCGTGCGATGATTGTTTCCTCCGTAGCGCCGCCGACGAAGCGGTCGAGATTCGAGCGCACGGTCACACGGGCGCGGACCTTGACCCCGATGCCGTCGCGGGCCACGGCGTCAATCGTCACCTTTCCGGTGGCGGGGTTCGGGCAGTCGATCACCTTCGGGTTGATGCTGGTGCGGACCGCCTCGAGGACGGTCTTGCTGGTGCCCTTGATCGCGAGGTCGATCGCGCAGGCGCGGTTGAAGTCGAGCGTGATCCCCGCCTTGTCGGCGGCGATGAGAGCGAGGACCACATGCGGCACATTTCCGCCGGAAAGGTAGTGTGCCTCCAGTAGATCGCTCTCAAGCGGGATGCCCGCCTTCACTGACGTGATCCGGCTGTCCACGATCATCCCGACGGGAACCTTTCGAAGGCGCATGCCGATGAGTTTTGAAAACGGGACCGGAGCATCCGCAATTTTTGCGCGCAGCCAGACCCCGAAAAAGCTGGCGAGGATCAGGACGAGAACCAGCCCGACGACCAGGATGATTCCAAAAACAATGTAGACGGCGAGTTGTGTGATCATGGGTGTGAAACGAGGCGATTATCGCACACGCCCGCGATCTTGCGCACAAATTCTTTTGCCGTGCGGGATCCCGCCCTCAGTAGAACCCGGATAGTTCGGGCTTCGATGCGAACTTCCGCAGCGCCGGGTCGTTGATGAGATAGGCAAAAACGTCGGGGTCGATCGATCCGCTGCAGAACTTCAGGATGACCGCCGCATTCTCGAAATTTCCCCGCTTCATCTCCGCGTAGGCGTTGGGAAAATCCCGCGATGGGATCCCGATCGGCGTTGCGGGCCCGGGGAGCTCCGCAGCCTGGTCCACGTTCAAAATGGCCAGCGTCGTGTCGATCACGATTCTGGCATCGGCGGGATTCAGACGGAGCGATGCGGCATCGAGCAGGGCGCGCGCCTGCTCCGGCTGCTTCCGATATCTGAAGAGCGTGGCGAGTTCGAGGATCGGGTTGGGATTCATCGGATCGGCGGCGACCGCCCGATTGAGCAACGCCTCCTGCTCGGGGGACGGCCCCTTGGATTGCATGGCCAGAATGGCGGCCTTGAGGGCCCAGGAGTCGGACACTCGGAAGCCGCGCTTGATCGAGGCATCCGCCATCCGGTCGGCTTCTCTCGGATATCCGGACTGCATGTTGGCAATGGCCATCGCGTAATGGATCGACGGCGCGTCAGGATGGGAATCGAGAATTTTCTTCAACGCCGCAAGAGCGTCCAGATTTTCGCCTTTGCGGAGAAGGTCGAGCGCGGCCGTGAGGTCGGGCAGTGCGGATTCAGGAAACTCCTGCGGCGGAAGGACAGCAGCCACCGGCTTGAGGCTGCGAAGGATAGAATCGCGGCCGGCCGATTTGCCAAATTTGAACGAGAGTAAGAGGCCGGCAACGAATACGACGGCGATAACAATCGCGAGCAAAAGCGCCACCTCTTTCCGGAGTCGGGACAGAATTCGTTCATAGCCGTTGACCGTCTGAGGGAGCAATTCAGAATCGGCCGATGCCTCCTCCACGGCGGGCGGCGGATCATTGCGGACCGCAGCCAAGGAGTCGGGAAGCTCAACCTTCGGAATGGCGGCCACAGGAGCTTTGGCCGCCGGGAAAGAGCCGCGCGCGCGCCGGGGCCCCGACGGGGTGTGAATCCATCCCTCCTTGGATTTGGCATCCTTGTCGCCGGACGGGAGCGGATCCTCCTCTCCATCCTTCACTCGGGTCCGCGGATGAAAGCGCGAAAGCTTCTGCGAGTCCTTCGGAGACGGTTGCTCAGATGCCGTGGAGTTCATTCGAGATAGGTGTTGGCCGGGAGACCGATTCAATGAGCTGCGGCGGGATGGGTCCAGAGGAGAAATGTGACGATCTCGTCACGTCGGAAATTTCTTGATCTCCTGCCTGCGCGGCGGAGAATAGGGACGTGTTCCCCGCACTCGCCGAATTCATCGGCACGGCATTGCTCATCATTCTGGGCGACGGCGTGGTGGCCAATGTATTGTTGAACCGCAGCAAAGCCCAAAACTCCGGGTGGATCGTGATCACATCCGGCTGGGCGCTCGGGGTTTTTGTCGGAGTGTTCGCGGTGGGGCGGATCAGCGGGGCGCACTTGAACCCGGCGGTATCGGTCGCGATGGCGTTCTCCGGAAATTTCCCCTGGGCTTCGGTCCCCGCATACATCGTGGCGCAGGTGCTGGGCGCGATGTTCGGGGGATTTATTGTCTGGCTCGCATTTCTCCCGCACTGGGAAATCACAGAAGATCGCGCCGCCAAGCTCGCGGTTTTTTGCACGGCTCCTGCGATCCGGCGCGCACCGGCCAACCTGCTCTGCGAGATCATCGGGACATTCATCCTGCTCTTCGGAATTTTTTGTTTGAAGGGGGCAACAGGCCAGCCGCCCGGGGCCGCGGTCTATCCGATCGATCTGGGGGCGCTCGGCGCGCTTCCGGTGGCGCTGCTCGTGTGGGCGATCGGGCTCTCGCTCGGTGGGCCGACCGGCTACGCAATCAACCCCGCCCGCGATTTCGGGCCTCGCCTCGCCCACGCGATCCTTCCGATCGCCGGCAAGGGAGACAGCGATTGGGGCTACGCTTGGATTCCTGTTGCGGGTCCGCTGATCGGCGGGACGCTGGCCGCCCTGGCTTACGTGGCGCTCGGAAAATTTTAATCACCCATGAAACACATTCTCGCACTTGACCAGGGCACGACGAGTTCGCGGGCGATCGTCTACGACGACCAGCTTCGCGCTCTCGCCTCGGCGCAAAAGGAATTCACGCAGCATTTCCCGCAGCCCGGCTGGGTCGAGCACGATGCCTCGGAAATCTGGGCGTCCGTTCTCGCGACCGCGCGCGAGGCGATCGCGAAGTCCGGAGTCTCCCCGGGCGACATCGCATCGATCGGCATCACGAACCAGCGCGAGACGATTGTTGTCTGGGACAGAAAATCCGGCGAGCCGGTGCACCGGGCGATCGTCTGGCAGGACCGCCGCACAGGCGATTATGTGAGCGCGCTGCGCGAGGCGGGCAAGGAAATCTTCATCCAGCAGCGCACGGGTCTTCTCCTGGATCCCTATTTTTCCGCGAGCAAGCTGCACTGGATCCTTCGGCAGATCCCCGACGGGCACGCCCGCGCGGCCTCGGGCGACCTGGCGGCGGGGACGGTCGATAGCTGGATGATTTTCAAGCTCACGGGAGAGCACGTGACCGATGTGAGCAACGCCTCTCGCACGATGCTCATGAACATCCGCACGGGCAGGTGGGACGAAGATCTTCTGGCCCTCTTCGACATCCCGCGGGCGATTCTCCCGAAGATCGTTTCCAACAGCGGGACGCTGGGGGTGAGCGACGCGGCGCTGCTCGGGGCCGCGCTGCCGGTGGGAAGCGCGATCGGAGACCAGCAGTCCGCGCTTTTCGGCCAGCTCTGCACGAAGCCGGGGCTCGTGAAATGCACCTACGGAACGGGGTGCTTCATGCTGGCGTTCACCGGCGTCGATGCGATCTCGAGTTCGAACCGGCTTCTGACAACGGTGGCATGGAAAATCGGGGACGGCCCGATGCAATACGCCCTGGAAGGCAGCGTCTTCATGGGCGGTGCGTCGATCCAATGGCTGCGTGACGGCCTGGGGATCATCAAATCCGCACCGGAAGTGAATGATCTCGCCTCGCGTGTTGCGGACAGCGGCGGCGTGGTTCTCGTGCCCGCGTTCACCGGACTGGGCGCGCCGTATTGGGATCCCACCGCGCGCGGGACCCTGCTCGGGCTCTCCCGCGGAACGACCGCCGCCCATATCGCCCGCGCGACGCTTGAAGGCATTTGTTTCCAGGTCGCCGATCTTGTCAGCGCGATGGAAAAGGATTCCGGAAGGAAAATTGCGGTCCTCCGGGTGGACGGTGGCGCATGCGCGAGCGACCTCCTCATGCAGACGCAGGCGGACCTCCTCGGGCTCACGGTCGAGCGGCCAAAAAACATCGAGACCACCGCGCTCGGGGCCGCGATGCTCGCCGGGCTCGGATCGGGCGTCTGGCCGGACATCGATTCTCTTGTCTCGATCCGCGAGGTGGACAGAAAATTTGCACCAACCATCACCATCAAAGACCGCAGCGCGCGGGTGAAGGTCTGGAAAAAAGCCGTCAAGCGCGCGCAGAAATGGGAATTATGAAAAGAGAGAAACTGATCAAGCAGGCCGCCGAAACGGAACACTGGGACGTCATCATCGCCGGAGGAGGAGCGACCGGGCTTGGGGTGGCGGTGGATGCCGCGACGCGCGGATACAAGACGCTCCTCCTCGAAGCGGATGATTTTTCGAAAGGCACGTCGAGCCGGAGCACGAAGCTCGTGCACGGCGGCGTGCGCTACCTCGAGCAGGGAGACATCCCGCTCGTCCTCGAGGCCCTGCGCGAGCGCGGGCTCATGCACCAGAACGCCCCGCATCTGGTCCATCACCTCTCGTTCTTCATCCCGCGCTACCAGTGGTGGGAAGGCCCCTTCTTCGGAATCGGCCTGAAAGTCTATGACGCGCTCGCAGGAAAGCTCAACCTCTCGCCCTCGCGGCTGGTTTCCCGCGAGGAAACGATCGCGCGGATCCCGAACATCGAGCAGGAAAGCCTCCTCGGCGGCGTCGAGTATTTTGACGGGCAATTCGACGACTCGCGGCTCGCCGTCACGCTCGCGCAGACGGCCGTCCACCACGGGGCCTGCGTTTTGAACTACACCCGGGTAACCGGGATCACCAAGAAGAACGGCCTCACAAAAGGAGTCGAATTCACCGACGTCGAGTCGGGCAAAAAATATTCCGTGTCCGGCAGCGTCGTGATCAACGCGACCGGCATCTTTGCCGACTCCGTCCGCCTGATGGACGACCCGAAGGCCGCGAAGGCGGTCCAGCCGAGCCAGGGGGTTCATCTCGTCTTCGACCGGTCGTTTTTGCAGGGCGACTCGGCGATCATGGTCCCGCACACCGACGACGGACGCGTCCTGTTCGTCATCCCGTGGCACGGAAAGGTTCTCGTTGGAACGACCGACACCGCGATGGAGAATCCCGAGATCGAACCGAGAGCGATGAAGGACGAGATCGGGTTCATCCTTCGCAACGCGGCCCGTTACCTCGCAAGGGATCCCAAGGAAGAGGATATCCTCAGCGTCTTCGCCGGCCAGCGCCCGCTCGTGCGGCCTCCCGGAAAAGACGGCGGCGCGACGAAGGCGATCTCGCGCAACCACGAGGTCCTTGTCTCCGATTCCGGGCTCGTGACGATCGTCGGCGGCAAGTGGACGACGTATCGCAAGATGGCGGAGGACACGGTCGACCAGGCGGCAACGCTCGGCGGCCTCGAGGACCGGCCGTGCGTCACGACGAACCTCCAGCTCCACGGCTGGCGCAGTCCGAACGCACCGGCTCTGCCGCAGGGCCTCGACGTCTACGGCAGCGACGCCGACAAGGTTCAGGCGCTGATCAAGGAGGATCCGGCTCTTGCAGAACTGCTTCATCCGAAGCTGCCGTATATGCTGGCGGCGGTGGTATGGGGCGCGAGGCACGAGCAGGCGCGGACGCTGGAAGACATCCTTTCCCGCCGCACGCGCGCACTGATCCTGGATGCTCGCGCGGCTATGGAGGCCGCGCCAGCCGCCGCAAAACTCCTCGCGCACGAACTCGGCCACGACAAGGAATGGGCCGAAGATCAGGTGAAGCAATTCACGCAGCTCGCCGAGGGGTATTTGAACTGATACCTTCTCTCTGAAATAACCAAACTGTCACAGAGTGTCTTGTAGCCGCCCCGCTCTGTCGGGGCGCACGGCGACAGAGCGCCGTGACTACAATAAAGTCCACTTATCCGAAATTGTTGGCATGAGGAATGTTCTCATTTTTCTGAAACTCCGCTGCCATCCGCAGCTGCTGGGAGTTTTCCTCTGCGCTGCCGGGTTGCTGATTTTGCCGCAGCGAACGCTTGCTCAGACTGAGCCCGTGGAAAAGCTGCCCGGCCTGCTGAAACGGCTGACAGAGAAAAACCGCGGGGATGGCGGTGGGGTTCTGCGGGTCAGCGA
>QYQL01000142.1 GCA_007280915.1 Verrucomicrobiaceae bacterium
CTGGCAACCGGGTTGTTGGCCTTGTTTTGTTCTGCATCCGTGTCCGCTGAGACGCGCACGTCCGACAAGCCGAACATCCTGTATATTTTTGCTGACCAGTGGCGCGGTTCTGCCACCGGCTACGCGGGTGATCCGAATGTCAAGACCCCCCATCTCGACCAACTGGCCAAAGGCGCTCTCAATTTCTCCAATGCGGTTTCCGTTCTGCCCGTCTGCACGCCGTATCGGGCGTCTCTTTTCACCGGGCGGTTCCCGACATCGACCGGGATGTTTTTGAATGATGCCTATCTCCCATCCGAGGAACTCTGCATGGCCGAAATTCTTGGCAAAGCGGGATACTCGACCGCCTACATCGGCAAATGGCACCTCGACGGCCATGGGCGCGATGAATTTATTCCTCAGGACCGGCGGCAGGGGTGGGATTACTGGAAAGTCGCCGAGTGTTCGCACAACTACAACCAGTCCTTTTATTACAGCGGCAACGAGACGAAGAAAAAAATCTGGGACGGATACGATGCCTATGCCGAGACGAAGGACGCCCAGGAATACCTGAAGGAGCGGGCGACGGGAGGAGGGCAGCCGTTTGTGTTGGTCGTTTCCTACGGTTCACCCCATTTTCCCCACGATTCCGCTCCCGAAGAATACAAAAAAATGTATCCTCCGGAGACGATCAAGCTTCCGCCCAATGTTCCGGAAGACCTGCAGGCGTCGGCCCGCAAGGAGGCTCAAGGTTACTACGCCCACTGCTCCGCCCTCGACGCGTGCGTGGGTGACCTTATGAAAACCCTTGATGAAACCGGCTTGGCGAAAAACACGATCGTTGTGTTCACTTCCGACCACGGTGAAATGCTCGGTTCGCAGGGGGTGCGTCCAACCCAGAAGCAGGTTCCCTGGGATGAAGCCTCCCGAGTGCCTTTCCTCCTTCGCCTGCCTGCCGCAAAGGTCGGAGAGGGGCGGGAGGTGAAGACGCCGCTGACGACTCCGGATATATTGCCGACATTGCTCGGGCTGTCCGGAGTTCCCGTGCCTCCGAGCGTGGAAGGGACGGATTTGTCGACGGTAGTTCGCAATCCCTCAGCCTCGACAGACCGTGCTGCTCTCTACATGGGGGTGGCTCCGTTTTCAAAAGCCGAGGATGCCAACAGGGAGTATCGCGCCATCCGGACGGATCGCTACACCTATGTGCGCGATCTGAAGGGGGCTTGGCTCATGTATGACGACGAAAAGGATCCGTATCAGTTGAACAATCTGGCGAATAAGCCGGAGTTTGCGGCGTTGCAGGGCGAACTCGACGGGAGGCTGCAGGCCGAGTTGAAGAAGCGGGGCGACGAATTCCGCGACGGTCAGTATTACATCGATCTCTGGGGATACAAGGTTCGCAACGGCGCCAGCGTCCCTTACAAGCCGGGCTCCCCGGTGCAGTCACCGAAAAAGCAGGCGGAGCCAGCGGGATAAAAGAAGCGATGCCATGTTGGACCGCCGCGCATTCCTGAAGGTCGCAGGCGGTTTTGTGGCCGGATTGTCCTGCGTTGCTGGTGCAGCATCCGTTCCGCAAATTCGCCGGCACGTCGTCATTGTCGGTGCCGGCATTGCAGGCCTTGCAGCGGCACGAAAACTGATCGAAGCCGGCTGTGAGGTTCTTGTTGTTGAGGCTCGGGAGCGGATTGGGGGAAGAATTTTTACCGCAAAATCCTGGGCCGATGCGCCGATGGACATGGGCGCGTCCTGGATTCATGGAACCCGGGGGAATCCGATTTCATCTCTGGCGCGGGAAGCCGGTGCGCGGGTCGTTACGACCAGTTATGACAACTCGGTCTGCTACGACACCGATGGCAAGGCTCTGGATGAAGCTGGCGAGACCCGGATGGAACAGCTTGAGAAAATGCTCAACCGGTGCCTCCGCACTGCTCAGGAGGAGGAAAATGACCAATCCATTCAGGCGGCTACTTCCACTCTTCTGAATGCCGGAGGACCAGCACCCGGGGAGAGAAAGGAGCTGGAGTTTCTCCTCAACAGCACGATCGAGCAGGAATACGGGGGCGGCATCGCGGAGTTGTCGGTGCAGTGGTATGATGACGATGCCTCGTTCCCGGGAGGTGATGCGCTTTTCCCTGATGGATACCAGGCCATCCCGGATTTTCTGGCGAGGGGAGTCACTGTGGCCCTTGGGGAAACGGTGAAACGGGTGGAGTGGAATTCCCGACAGGCCGTCGTGACAACCGGCAAAGCGCTTCATTCGGCTGATTGTGTGCTCATCACTCTTCCCCTCGGCGTGCTCAAAAATGGCGGGGTGGTATTCGCTCCCGGGCTGCCCGAGCACAAATGCCGGGCCATTTCCGCCTTGGGAATGGGGACACTCAACAAATGCTTCCTGCGCTTCCCCTCCGTGTTCTGGCCGGCAACGGTGGACTGGTTGGAGTATATCCCGGAGGACCGGGGACGTTGGACCGAGTGGGTGAATTTTTCCCAGGTGTGCGGAAAACCGGTGCTTCTCGGATTCAACGCTGCGGACTTCGGCAGGGAGATCGAGTCATGGAGCGACAGGGACATTGTGGCCGACGCCATGAAATCTTTGCGTGCCATCTTCGGACGCCAGATTCCTGATCCCTCGGATTTCCAAATCACCCGATGGGCATCGGATCCCTTTGCGCTGGGTTCGTATTCCTTCAATGCCCTCGGCTCCAATCCGGGCATGCGCGACGATCTGGCGAAGCCGGTTGACCGACGGATATTTTTCGCGGGTGAGGCGACGAACCGCAGGTATTTCGGGACGGTTCACGGGGCGTATTTTTCCGGGATCCGCGCCGCAGGGGAAATCCTCGCCGATTCCTGAGATATTCTGCCGGCCGGCGTAATCCGCTTCGCTCTTGCATTTTCGCGCGGGGCGGGGTTTCTGGAGCCGATGCGCAAGACGAAGATCATCTGCACGCTGGGGCCGGCTACGGAATCGCCGGAAAAACTGAAGGAAATGATCGCGGCCGGGGCGGATATTTTCCGCCTCAACATGAGCCATGCAACCCATGAATGGGTGAAGGAAATCGTGGGAAGGATCCGCAGGGCCGCTGCCGAGATGAAGTCGGTGACCGCGATCCTCATGGACACGCAGGGCCCGGCCATCCGCACGGGCGACCTCAAGAACAAGCTCAATCTCAAGCCGGGCGACATCTTCGAGTTCACGGTCCGTGGCTCGCGCAGCGAGGAACAGTTCTCCACCGATGTGAACTACGACGGGCTCGTGGATGACATATCCGTCGGCGACACGGTGCTGGTGGACAACGGGGTCATGCACATGAAGGTGCTCGAGAAGAACGCGAACCGGATACGCTGTGAGGTGCTCACCGCAGGCACGCTGGGTTCGCGCCGGCATATCAACCTTCCGGGCGTTAAGGTTAACCTCCCGCCGCTCACTGAGAAGGATCTCGCCGACGTCGAACTCGGGGCCGAACTCGGGGTGGATTTTGTCGCGCTGAGCTTCTGCCGCGAGGCGGCGGATATCCTGGAACTCAAGCGCGTTCTCCGTGAGCACGGGAGCAACGCGCGGACCATCGCGAAGATCGAGGACCAGAACGCGGTCAAATACGTCAGCGACATCATCCGCGCCTCCGATGCCGTGATGATCGCCCGCGGCGACCTGGGGATCGAATGTGCCATGGAGGAGCTTCCGATCATCCAACGCCGCATCATCAAGAAATGCGTGCAGTTCGGCCGGCCGGTCATCGTGGCTACCCACATGCTGGAGAGCATGATCGAGAACCCCCTGCCGACCCGCGCCGAGATCACCGATGTCGCCAATGCGGTCTATGAACAGGCCGACGCCATCATGCTCAGCGGAGAGACGACCGTGGGGAAATACCCGGTGGACTGCGTGAAGATCCTCGACCGCGTCGCCCGGCGGATCGCGCGCAGCGGGGGCGCCGGGTATGCGAAGGACGCGGTCGTGGACACCACCCGGCTCAAAACGGTCCGCTCGGCTGTTACGCTCGCGAACTCGTTTCCAAACTCAAAAATCGTCGTCTTCACCCGCCGCGGATACATGGCCGACCACGCCAGCCACCTGCGCCCGGAGGGGGCTCCGATTTATGCGTTTTCGCCCTCGGCCGATGTAGTCCGCCGCCTCGCATTGAATTGGAATACCCACCCGATCCAGATGCCGTTCGGGATCAATCCCGACCACACGATCGCCGATGCCGAAGTCGAGCTCGAGCGCCGCGGGCTCATCGCCAAGGGCGACCAGCTCATCATCCTCAGCGACGTCATGGCCGGCAGCGAGCGCTTCGACTCGATCCAGCTCCGCGAGGTGATCTGAGATTGATTCCAAATTCGGGGGAGGAATAATATCGCCCTGTGCTCTGAACGCCTGGCGAGGGGCGATGAGACAAAGCCTTGGAGGAGGACAGCGGGTAGCGGGAATCGAACCCGCATGGCCTGCTTGGAAGGCAGGAACTTTACCATTAAGCTATACCCGCAAGAAGTTTGTAAATCCTATCGCGGTCGTGCTGCGGGTCAACTCCCAATTGGTTCTGTTTCGCAAATTGAGAACCGCGTTGACAAATTTCGCATGTGACAGGATGATTTGATGATCGGCACTTCCGAGGGAAGATGCAGGAGATGGTGGTCGTAGCTCAATGGTAGAGCTCCAGTTTGTGGTACTGGCTGTTGCGGGTTCGAGTCCCGTCGACCACCCCATTTCCTTCTCGACGGGACGAGAACGCAGTTCGACTGCCCGCGCGATAGCGCTTCCATAAAAAGCGAAGCCGTCTCCCTAAAACCCGCCCAAATCAGTGTTCCGCCTCAATTTCCGCCGACGCTGGCGGTCTTCAACTGTTTCGTCAGGGAGATGAGGTCTTCGGCGATGCGGAGCGTTTCGTTCCGGACGGGGTCCGGTTCCGGCGGCTGCGGCCCCTCCTTCTTTTCGGCTGCAGCCTCCTCCGGATCGTCGATGTAGCGTTTTTCGCGCTCGCGCTCGTAGGCGACCTTCTCAAGCTTTTCGCGTTTTGAGCGGACATCATCGAGCGTGAGCTGCCAGACCTGCGCCTTGACAAGCGGGCCGTGATCGAGCCGCGCGACCTTGCGCTCCTCCTTGCGGGCTTTTTCGTCGGCGAGTTCCTTTCGGCGATCCTTTTCGTTGAGGGAAATCGTGTTTGCCTCGATCCGCTCGCGGAGCCGCTTCATGTCCTCGCTGACATAGAGGAATTCCGGGTCCGCGGTAATGCGGGCCTTGGAGTTGGCTCGGAGTTCATCCAGGAAGAGCGGCGTCGGGGAGTCGGTGATTTTCACCGGGGCGACCTCGTCGTATTCCAAGCGGTTTTTGAGCGAACCCTCGCCGATCTCAACGTTGTCCGTGCGGGAAGGAAGAACGACATCCGACTCCACCCCCTTCAGCTGGGTGGACCCGCCGCGCACGCGGTAGAATTTCTGGATCGTCATCTTGAGAGCCCCAGCATCGGCCGCGCCGAGGCTGAAGAAAGGCATGACCCGGCCGATGTCGAGCACGGTCTGCACGGTGCCCTTTCCGAAGCTTCTCTCGTCGCCGACGATCACCGCGCGCCCGTAGTCCTGCAGTGCGGCCGCAAAAATCTCGCTCGCAGAAGCGCTGAGGCGGTTCATGACAACGACCATGGGTCCGGAATAGGCAACCCCGGGATTGGTGTCGCTGGAGACGGTGATTTTTCCGTTGGGGTCTTTGGCTTGAACGACAGGCCCCTTCGGGATGAAGAGTCCGGTCAGGTTGATCGCCTCCTCAAGGGACCCTCCTCCATCTTTGCGCAGATCCACAACGAGCCCCTCGATGCCCTCCTGCTTCAGCCTCCCCAGGAGAGCCGCCACATCCTCGGTGGTGCTTTTGGCAGGCCCGCCGCCGCTCATGTTCGCGTAGAATGAGGGAAGGGTGATCCAACCAATCCGCGTCGCCTTGCCGTTTGGCCCGTCGACATCGAGCACTTCCGCCTTTGCTTCGGAATCCTTGAGCTTCACCACATCGCGCGTGATCTCGACGATGTGCCGTTTTGAGGGATCTGCCGCATCGCCGGGGATCACCTGCAAGCGGACCAGAGAACCTTTTTTGCCGCGGATCTTCTCCACGACCTTGTCGAGCTTCATGTCCACAACATCCTCGAATTCCCCGTCACCTTGCGCGACCGCCGCGATCCGGTCGTTTTCCTTGAGCCGCCCGTCCAGATCCGCCGGTCCCCCGGGCACAACCTCCATCACCCGGGCGAACCCGTCATCGCTGCGCAAAACCGCCCCCACGCCGACGAGGGAAAGCTTCATCGAAATGTTGAAATTCTCCATCTCCTCGGGACTCATGTATTCGGAGTGAGGGTCGTAGGTCTGCGCCAGTGCGCTCAGGAACGAGTTGACCACGTCGCTAGCTTCCATTTCACGGACGTTGCGCAGCGCCTGTTCATAGCGCTTCACGACCGTCTGATCGGGAGGCCGGATCTGAACTTCGCTGAGATGTTCCTGCAGGAGTTCTGCCTCGACGCGGTCCTTCCAGAGCCTATCAGCCTCGGCCGAGTCCTTCGGCCATGGCGCCTTCTGCCTGTTCAGCTGGACTTGGTCCTTGCGCGAAAAGTCGTATTTTTTTAGGGCGAGTTTTTTGTTGCTGGCGACGCGTTCTTCGACGCGCTGCTTGAAGCGCGCGAAAATTTCGTGGGCCGGGCTGAGATCGCCGCGGAAAATGGCATCGTCGAGGCTGCTGCCGAATTTTTTTTGAAATTCATCGACGTCCTGCTGGGTGAAATACAAGCGGTTGTAGTCCAGAAGTTCCAAGTAGGTTGTCAAAAGCTTGGCCGACATCGCGTCGTCGAGCTTTTGACGGCTGTAATGCGCCTGCTCAAGCCAGCGGGCCACCGCAAGGGCCACCTGCCCGGAATCCGGGGACACGGCCGCCGAGGCCGGAAAAGCGGTTGAAAAGAAACCCGCCGCCAGAACCGCAAACGCCCGTGATGAAAAGATATTTCGCATGAATGACGCGAAAACCTTGCAGAGAACCGGTGGAAAATCAAACTTCGTCATGAGAAATCAGACCATCAGACAATGAATCAGTTCAAATCGTTCACCGGCGGCGCCCTCGATACCAATGCGTTTTTTTACGAATTAGGAGGGGGAAACCTCCTTTTTGACGCTCCGGAGGGGGCGGATGAGAGGTTTGCGCGGGAGAAGATTGACTGGCTCCTTCTCACGCACGGCCACTTCGACCACGTCGCTGATGCAGCCAAAATCCAGCGCCGCCACGGGTGCAAAATCGCCTATCACCCGGATACCGCTCCCATGGTCACCGATGCAGGATTTTTCCGCCGCCACGGCTTTGAGTTGGAAATCGAGCCTTTTGAGGCGGACCGCCTCTTGGAGGAATGTGATTCCTGCGAGGTGGCGGGCACCCGGATGCAAATCCTTCATGTCCCCGGCCACTGCCCGGGGAGCCTCTGTTTTTTATTTCCCGGGGAAGGTATTCTGATTGGCGGCGACGTCTTGTTCCGCGGCGGCGTCGGGCGCTGGGATCTGCCAGGAGGTGACGGCACACTCCTTTTCGAGGGAATCAAAAAGAAGATTTTTTCTCTACCCGACGAGACCGTGGTGCTTCCCGGTCACGGCCCCTCAACGACAGTCGGGTTTGAAAAAGTGCACAACCCCTACGTTGGAAAGTGAGGTTTTCTTTGCTCGACACTACTCATCCCCGCCAATAGCTTTTATCTTTTCAAGTCCCGCCAAAACTATGCCGAGATACTCATACGTTGCACTTGACTCACGGGGGCAGGAATCCTCCGGAGTCATCGAAGCCGACTCCCAAAACGACGCTCTCGGGCAACTGCGGCAGTCCGGGTATTTCCCGAAAAGCATCGCCGAGGAAGGAAAGGGTGCCAAAGTCAAATCCAAAAGCCCTGCAAAAGCCCAGTCCGCGGCAAGGAAAGAGATCAAGATCAACATACCTTTCCTTCAAAAGAAGACCATCAAGCCGAAGACCCTGATGATCTTCACCCGCCAGCTGGCCACGCTCATCGATGCCGGACTTCCCCTGCTGCGCGGTCTCACCGTGCTCTCCAAACAGGAGCCGGACCCCGTGCTCAAAGGCGTGATCATCAACCTCGCCGAGTCTGTCCAGGGCGGTGGAACCTTTTCTGAAAGCCTCGGCGGTCATCCGAGGATTTTCAACAAGCTCTACGTGAACATGGTGAAAGCCGGCGAGCTCGGCGGTGTTCTGGAACTGGTGCTTCTCCGGCTTGCCGAGTTTCAGGAAAAGGCCCAGAAGATCAAAAACAAGGTCGTCGCCGCGATGTTTTACCCGATCATCGTTCTGGTCATCGCGATCGTGATCCTCGCCTTCCTTCTCGTTTTCATCGTCCCGAAATTCGAGGCGATCTTCGCGGACATGCTCGGAGGCAAACCGCTGCCCGCACTCACCCAATTCGTGATCAACGCGAGCAATTTGATCAAAAATCACTCGCTGGAAATCGTCGGGAGCATCGTCGTTCTCGTCATCCTCTACAAGATGATCAGCAAGACAAAGAAAGGCATCCAAATCATTGACAGCATCAAGCTGAAGGCCCCGCTCTTCGGCGACCTCACCCGCAAGAGCTCGATTTCCCGCTTCACCCGCACCCTCGGAACGCTCGTCACCAGCGGTGTGCCGATCCTCCAGGCGCTCAATATCACCCGGGAGACTGCGGGCAACATGGTCATCGCCGACGCCATTTCCAAGGTTCACGACAGCGTCAAGGAGGGCGAATCCATCGTCCAGCCGCTCGAGGCCAGCGGGGTTTTCCCCCCGATGGTCATCAGCATGATCGACGTCGGCGAAGAAACCGGCCAGCTGCCGGAGATGCTTCTCAAGGTCGCCGAGGTCTATGATGATGAAGTGGACAATGCGGTCACCGGCCTCACCTCGCTTCTGGAACCGATCATGATCGTCTTCCTTGCCATCATCGTCGGAACGATCGTCATCGCCCTCTTCCTTCCTCTCATCAGCATCATCACCGGCATGCAGGCACAGACATGACAAAGAAAATGTGGAATGTGGAATGCGGAATGCGGAATGAAAAATGCGGGAAGCCCTCCGCGTTTCAGGTTTCAAGTTTCAGCTTTCAGCTTTCAGCTTTCACCCTCATCGAGCTGCTCGTCGTCATCGCGATCATTGCAATCCTGGCGGGATTGATCCTCAACACGGCCGGATACATCCAGAAGAAGGGCGCCATGTCGCGGGCGCAGGCGGAGATCGCCGCGCTGGAGAATGCGCTGGAGCGATACAAGGCGGATAATGGCGACTACCCTGCTTCTGCAACCTACACAAACAGCGGAGTTGGGAGTAATTCACTTTATGGCGTTCTCTGTCCGTCCAGCGGAAAAGTATATTTTGAGTTCAACAAGGGAATGACAAGTTCGCTAGGCATCGTGGATCCCTTCGGAACCAACTACGGCTATCAGTATCCCGGGTCGACCAACCGCAACGGCTCCAACTTCTTCGACGTGTGGTCCACTGCCGGAACCACGGCCTCGACAAACAACGAGCCGAAGTGGATCAAAAACTGGTAGGCTGCCACATGGGCGGGCCGCCGGTTTTTCATTAATTTCCGTGGCATGGGCGTCCATCCCATGTCTCGACCCATCGGCTGAAAGCCGACGTCACGTATATTTCTCATGACCTCTGAGATCGAGCAGTTCCTGATGTATCTGGCAACCGAGAGGGGGCTTTCGACGAACTACCAACTGACCGTCCAGCGGAGCCTTGAAGCTTTTGCCAAGTGGTCGGAGACCGTGGAAGGAATCTCCGCCTGGAGATCCGTCACCCCCGAGTACATCACCAATTTTCTGGCCTCCAGAAAACGCGCCGGCCTCGAGGCGGCATCAGTGCGCCTCGATGCGGTGGCCATCCGGATTTTTTTCCGCTTTCTGGTGGAACGACAGGGATGGCCGGACAACCCGGCCGAATCCCTTTCCCTCCCCAGACCGGAAAAGCACCTTCCCGAGACGCTCGGGGTGGAGCAGGTCCGCAAACTGGTTGAAAGCATCGAACCTTCCGATCCTCAAGGTTTCCGTGACCGTGCGATGCTGGAACTTCTCTACTCAAGCGGGCTCCGGGTTTCAGAACTCTGCGCCGCCCGCTTGGAAAATCTCGATCTTGACGCCGGATTCATCCGGGTCACCGGCAAAGGCTCGAAGACCCGCCTTGTTCCAATCGGGAATCCTGCCGCATCCGCCATCCGCCGGTATCTTGAATCCGGGCGTCCGACGCTTGTCCGACGCTGGACCGGCGCGGAAGTTTTCCTCTCGATCCGGGGAAAAAAACTCACCCCGCAACGGATCTGGCAGCTCATCAAACAATATGCCGCCCGCGCGGGAATCGAGTCGAAGGTGTATCCCCACCTCCTTCGCCACAGCTTTGCGACCCACCTGCTCGGAGGAGGCGCCGACCTGCGCATCATCCAGGAACTGCTCGGACATGCCGATATTTCGACCACACAGATCTACACGCATGTCGAAAAGAGCGGCTTGAAAGCCGTCATCAAAAAATTCCATCCCCGCGGGTAGCCGCCGCCTGCGGGGAGTGCATGCCTGCCCGGCATTGACCTCAAGGGCCTTCAACTGTCAGGTTACCCCGCTTCGTGATCGAACCGAAAAAATCCCGCGCTCTCATCGCCCTGCAGGCCGCTGTGAGCCTCGGCCTGCTTGTCTGGCTGTTTTCCCGACCGGATTTCCGCGGCGAGCTGTCCTCGGTCCTCCAGTCCGCCGATCCCCGCTGGCTGGCCGGGGGATTTTTGCTGGCCGGCGTTGTTCAGATTCTGTGCCTCATGCGCTGGCGGATCTTTCTCAAAATGGCGGGGGTTGATATCGGCCTGCAGGAATCCGCAGGAATCTATTTTGCGGGGCTTTTCTGCAACTTGTTTCTTCCCGGAGGAGCAGGCGGAGACGTCGTCAAGATCGGACTCCTGGCTGCACGGCGGCACGACGTCGCCCGCTCCGCACTCTCCGTGGTGATGGACCGCCTCGCCGGCTCCGTGTCCATGATCCTTCTAGGGAGCACCCTCATGGCGTGGAAGCTGCCTTGGCTGACAACAAGCCCGGTGGTGGCGGGGCTTGTCCATGTCATGACCCTCTATCTCTTGACGCTCGGAATACTGATCATTCTTTCTGTCGTTCTTTCCTCGGGGAAAATCGTTTCCCGCCTCCCCGCGTGGTGGCCCGGCCGCACCAAGCTGGTCGAACTTTCCGGCGTCTATTTCCAGTGCGCCGTTCAATGGCCGCGCACGGCAGGCGCTCTCGGTATTTCGGTGGTCATGCTCGCTTCATTTTTCATGACCTACTACTTTTCCGCGCGTGCCTGCGGCACGAATCCCGGCCTGGGCCGGTTCCTCGCACTCATGCCGACAGTGGACATTCTCGCAGGCCTACCGATCAGCCTCGGTGGGGTTGGTGTTCGTGAGGGGGTCTTTGTTCTGCTTCTCGGTTCACTGGCATCTGTTCCGTCAGCCACCGCCGTCTCGATTTCCCTCGCCGGGTATCTGATGTCAGCCCTATGGGGAATCCCGGGGGCGTTTCTCTGGTTTCTGCAAAGGAGGCACCCTTGAGTGCAGCGAAGTGCGCGGCGATGCGCTTTCAAAAATCCCGTTTCCTTCACGGCTATGCCAAGGGGAAGGCTTCTTGGGACCCCTCCTATCCTGCCGTCGCGGGCATCCTTCATCACTCCCATCGACCGCTTCTCGATGTCGGCTGTGGAGTCGGTCTCCTGGCGGCTTACCTGCGTGAATCCGGCTGCACCCAGCCGATCCTTGGCATCGAACCGGATGCCGAAAAGGTCCGCACCGCGCGCGATTTGGTGGCTGGTTGCTACCCCGATTTGGATTTTCGTGAGGGCGACGCCCGATCGCTCCCGGAGTTTTCGGGAGATGTCGTCCTCCTCGACGTCCTGCACTACATGGAACCTGCTGATCAACGGTTCGTATTGGAATCCGTCGCCGCACGGATAGCCCCCGGCGGATGCGCACTCATCCGCACTACGTTCCGCGATTCAAGCTGGCGATATCTTGCCACAATGATCGAAGAGGTTTTTGTCCGGGCTTCCGGCTGGATCCGGGGCGGACATTGTCATTTTCCCACAAGGCAGGAAATCGAAACTGCATTCCAATCCCCCCACCTGTCGCCCTCCATCCGTCCCATGTGGGGGAAAACCCCGTTCAATAGCCACCTCATCGAGATCCGACGCGCCGGCGGTTGAAAAGCGCCCGCCCGTCGCGATCGCGACACGTGAATGCCTTTAGTCAAAATACGTATCTTCGTGAGCGTAGGGAGGCGCGCAGCAACAAAGGAAACGGAGCGTCGTGGAAGCGGAGATGTTGTGGCGTGAGCCTGGAGGGATCAGAATGGCGTCTCCTGGAGCAATTTCGCGTGGAGTTCCATCAATTTCCATCGTGCCGTCCCCTTCGAGGATGAAATATAGCTCCTCGCTTGCGCGGTGGTAATGCCTTTGGGTGGCGGACCCGGCAGGCACGGTTGCTTCGGCAAGGCTTTGGTTCTGGACCGGAGCGTTCGTCCGGTCAAGGATACTTCGGATCCGGGAACCATCGGCAGTTGTAAATGGTTTTTGGCTGGATAGGTTCTGAACAATCATTGAGATTCTGAAGGATATGAAATTTTTCGAAGGCTGCACAACACTGATCACGGGGGCATCGTCCGGACTCGGGGCGGAGTTTGCGCGCCAACTGGCGCCCTACGCTCGCGGGATGATCCTCGTGGCGAGGCGCCGGGAGCGCCTGGATGAGCTGGCCGGAGAACTGAGACGGATTCACAGCGGGCTGGACGTTCGGACGTATGGAGCGGACCTCTCGGACGAGGGCCAAAGGGAGGGACTGGTGGCTTGGCTTGAGAAGGAAGGCATCGCCATCGATTTTTTGATCAACAATGCCGGGCTGGGAGACCACGGGAAATTTGAGTCGGGGGAGTGGAGACGGGTAAAGTCGATGCTCGATGTGAATATCGTTGCGCTGACCCATCTGACTCATCTTCTTATTCCATCGATGTTGAAGTCGGGACGCGCGGCCGTCCTCAACGTGAGCAGCGTGGCCAGCTTCTTCCCGCTGCCGAACATGGCGGTCTATTCCGCGACGAAAGCGTATGTCACAAGCTTTTCTGAGGCGCTGGCCATGGAATTGAAACCACGGGGGATCACCGTCACCGCACTCTGTCCGGGGCCGGTTCCGACGGAATTCTTCGATACGGCCACCCGGGAGAGCGAACTGGACATGTCGGATCACTTCGAGGCTTTCCCGGCTTTTGTGGTCACTCCGCAGGAGGCCGTCACCGCGGGCTTGCGCGCCGTCGCTCTCGACCGTGCCCGGGTAATTCCCGGCCCCTTGCTCGCGGCCTCCGTTGCGGTGGCGCTCGTGATTCCCTTTTTCATCATCCGCCGAATCCTGGCATGGAAAGCCGACACGATCTGAAGCCATGACATCCACCGAACCCATTTCCTTCGCTGAAGCGTTCGATCTGATCAACCCTCACCTCTACACGGTCGAGGAAAGAATCCGTGCGCAGGCGAAGATCTTCGATCCGGCAGTGGAAGGCTACGTGTCCTATGTGTGCGAGGCAGGGGGAAAGCGCCTGCGTCCGGCGCTGGCCCTCCTCTCCGCCGGGGCGACAGGAAAGATCACGGCGAGCCATGTGGATCTCGCGGTGATCCTCGAACTGATCCACATCGCGACGCTGGTTCATGACGACATCATGGACGGGGCGGAACTGAGGCGAGACCAGCCCACCGCAAACGCGAAGTGGGGGAACGCGATCACTGTCCTGCTCGGCGATTGCCTCTTCGCCCACGCCCTCAGGCTTTCGACCAATTTCAGCAACAGCGACATCTGCCGGAGGATCGCCGACGCCGCGGCCGAGGTCTGCTCTGGGGAAATCATCCAGACCCAGCGGCGCTTCGATCTGAAGCTTTCAACCGCCGACTACTACCGGATCATCGAGATGAAGACAGCGGCGCTCTTCTCGGCCGCCTGCGAACTGGGCGCATTCATCAGTGAAGCGAGCCCCCAGGTGATCAGCGGGCTGAAGACGTTCGGCATGAAGCTCGGAGTGGCCTACCAAATTTACGACGATATCCTCGACTTGGCCGGCAGCGAGGAACAGACCGGAAAGACCCTGGGCACGGATCTCCGCAAGGGGAAATTCACCCTTCCGGTGCTGCTCATGCTCCAGTCCGGAAAAGATGTGAACACTCTGCGGGAACTGCTCCTGAAAGAGGATCAGGTCGATGGGGAACTCCTTGTGGCGATGCTGGGAAGTGCCGGGGCGCTGCAGTCCGCCAAATCGATCGCGTTCCGCCTGATCGAGGAATCGCTGGAGCAACTTGCCCCGATCCAGAACAACAAATATGCGGGCGGGCTGCGGGCGATCGCCGAGCAATTGCGCACGCTTCTCGACCGGATCTGAGCGTGCACACGACCCGGATCCTCGAGATGCCCGCCTCGGATCGGCCGAGGGAAAAGGCGGACAAGCATGGAATCGGCGCTCTCACCGACGCGGAATTGCTCGCGATCTTTATCCGGACCGGCCAGCCCGGTCGGAACGCTCTCGCCATCGCATCGGAATTGATTGAAAACAGCGGAGGGCTGGTGCCTCTTTCGCGCGACACCGCGATGGAAATCCGCAAACGGGTCTCCGGCATCGGAAAGGCGAAGTCGCTCGAACTGGCTGCCGCGTTTGAGATCGGGAAACGCCTGGCGCGAAACCGAGAGGAGAGACCGATACTGGACACTCCCGAGAGGATTTATCAGGTCTTCGGCCAGGAGTTCCAGGCGCTGCGCCGGGAGTCGCTGCGCGTTATCCTTCTCGATACGAAGCTGCGGCTGGTGCTGACCGAGGAAATAGCGCTCGGTTCGATCAACGAGTGCGTCGCACACCCCCGGGAAATCTTCCGCCCCGCGATCATCCACAGCGCGTATGCGGTCGTCCTGATCCACAACCATCCGAGTGGAGATCCCCAGCCGAGCGCGGCCGACCGGCGTCTGACATCAACGCTTCGCGAAGCGGCGGCCCTGCTCCAGATCAACCTGATCGACCACCTGATCCTCGGTTCGCCCGACGGCGGGCGTCTTCCATATTTCAGCTTCCGCGACTCCGGCCTCTTATGAAAATCCATCCCACCGCCATTGTTTCTCCATCCGCCCGGATCGCAGACAACGTTGAAATCGGCCCGTGTGTCGTGATCGAGGGGGGGGCTGCCATCGGCGAGGGCTGTGTGATCCAGGCCCATGCCGTCATCGAGGGCAGCGTGATCATGGGAACGGGAAACATCATCGGATACGGATCGGTCATCGGTGCGGCCCCTCAGGATTTCGCGCACAAACCCGAGATCTCCAGTGCGGTGCGGATCGGGAACGACAACAGGATCCGCGAATATGTCACGATCCACCGCGGCACGAAGGAGGGAACGGAGACCGTGATTGGGAACGGATGCTTCCTGATGGTGGGCACCCACCTCGGGCATAACGTCGCATTGGCCGACAATGTCATCATCACGAACAACTGCCTTCTGGCCGGGTATGTGAGTGTCGGCGAGTCAGCGGTGCTCGGCGGGGGAAGCGTATTCCACCAGTTCATGCGGATCGGTCGCCGGGCGATGGTCGCCGGAAGCTCCAGCTTCAACAAGGACGTCCCGCCGTTCGTCACGGCAAATTTCCGCAACCTGCTCGTCGGAATCAATGTGGTCGGCCTCCGGAGAGGCGGCATCAGTCCATCGGCACGGATGGAAATCAAGCGGGCGTTCAAGCTGGTTTACCGGAGCGGGCTGCGCGTTCGCGAGGCTCTTGAGGAAGCGGCAAAATCGGATTGGGGCCCGGAAGCCCTTGAGTTCTTCGAGTTCATCAGGTCGTCCAAACGGGGAACCTGCACGTCGAACCGTCTCGCCGACTCCGACATCACCGGCGGCGAAGAGTAACCCCATCTACTCCGAATCGGGATAAGAGGCGTCTACCGTCACGCTGATCCCGCCGCGCGCGGAAAACTCGCCGTGCACTTCCATCCGGCGCGGTCCGCACGCTTTGACGAGGTCGTCCAGGATCCTGTTGACAATCTCCTCATTGAAACTCCGGGCGTGGCGGTAGGAGGCTAGATAAAATTTCAACGACTTGGTCTCGATGCAGAGCGCGTCCGGAACATACCGGATGTGGATGAGCGCAAAATCCGGCTGCCCTGTCACCGGGCACATGGAGGTGAATTCCGAGCAGTCGAAGGTGATCCAATAGCCACGCTTGCGGAACTTGTTGGGGAAAGTCTCCAGCACGGCCGCAGTCGGCTGGTCGGGATAGCGGGCTTCCGAACTGCCCAGCAGCCGGAACATTTTCTTCGTCTTCTCGCGGGCCATGGGCGGATCGTGGAGGATTTCTCCCGTCATGGCACGATTTTTCCTTTTGCTGCCTCTCTATAGAAATTTGCGCATGGAACGACACAATGGTAGGAGGATGCATGCCGACGATGCGTGTCCTCCTCCGACTCTCCCTCTCCCTGATTGTATTGGTCACATCAGGGCTCCACGCACAGGTGTTCGAGGGACAGCAACTCGTTCGTGCAAGCCTTGTCTCCTCGACGAAGGCGGTTGTCCCGGGGCAGCCATTTGACGTCGGCCTTTTGCTCGAAATGGCCCCAGGCTGGCATAGCTACTGGGAATACAGCGGTGATGCAGGGCTCCCGACAAAAATTGCCTGGTCGCTTCCCGAAGGATTCCGCGCAGGCCCAATCCAGTGGCCGGCGCCGCATCGAATGATCGAGCCGGGAGATATCTGGACATATGGATACGGGGATAAGGTGCTTCTGATCACGACAATCACCCCCCCGGCCGGCCTCGATCCGGGAGCAATGATTCCCCTTCAAGCCAGGGCAAGTTGGCTCGTCTGCAAGGACATGTGCATTCCCGGCTCTGGAGAGATCCGGCTCGATCTGCCGGTCTCATCCATTTCCACACCGGAAAACACAGAGCTGTTTGCCGGGTTCCGATCACAGATCCCCTCGACGGCAAAACCTCCCTTTAATCTCGATTGGAAGCGAACCGGGCCAGAATGGAAGGTTTCCATCTCAGGGCTTCCTCCCGGGGAAAAAGCGGAAATTTATCCCCTTCCGGAACCCGATCAGGAAATCGGGCATCCCGCCGAAATCGGAGCCGGAGAGTTCCGCATGGAAACGAACGGCCCATTTCGTGGAGTGCTCGCCGTTGGAGAAAATGGCACGCGGAAGGCATGGATGATCAGCAGCCCGACCGCCGCCTCCCAACCCCGGACCGGCCTGTGGCTGGCGCTGTTCTACGGATTTCTCGGAGGGCTCATTCTGAATCTCATGCCCTGTGTCCTCCCTGTGATTTCGCTCAAAGTCTTCGGATTCATCCGGCAGGCCGGTGAGAAACCCGCGAAGATTTTTGCGCACGGACTGGCATTTGCGGGCGGGATCTTTGCCTGGTTTCTCGGGCTGGCGGTTGTGGTTGTCGCCCTCAAATCCGGCGGCACCGAGGTGACCTGGGCGTTCCAGTTCCAGAATCCATGGTTCAATGTGGTGATCGGGTCGGTCGTGTTCGCCTTCGCCCTGAATCTCTTCGGAGTCTTTGAGGTGATTCTTCCCGGACGCGCCAGCACAGCGCTCGAATCCGCCTCCTCTTCCTCTGGTTTGGGAGGCTCGTTTTTTCAAGGCGTCTTCGCCACCCTACTGGCCACGCCATGCACCGCGCCGTTTCTCGGAACCGCACTCGGATTTGCCTTCAGCCAGTCGGCGGGAGTTATTCTCGCGATGTTTGCATCCGTGGCATTCGGCATGGCCTTCCCCTATCTTCTGCTCACCGCCCGCCCGGGGTGGATGAAGTTTTTCCCCCGCCCCGGTGCCTGGATGGAGCGGCTTAAGCAATTCATGGGATTCCCGCTCATGGCAACACTCGTCTGGATCCTGGGCATCATCGGAGGACAGCGGGGCACGGATGGCATTTTCTGGTTCCTGTGTTTTCTTCTCTGCCTTGCGCTGGCCTGCTGGATCTACGGCGGCTTCTGCGGACCGCTCTCGAAGACGCGCACCCGCGCGATTGCCATCTTCCTTTCGATCATGATCGCCGGATGCGGTGGGTGGTATTTCCTCGGGCAGAAATTCGTTTATGCCGGAACCGAGGAAGCCGGAGATATCGCTTGGGTTCCGTTTTCCAAGCCGGAGCTCTCGGCCCTTCAGGCCGCGGGAAAGTCCGTCTTTGTGGATTTCACTGCCGACTGGTGCATCACCTGCAAATTCAACGAAAAGACGGCCATCGACACTCCCGCCGTGCGCCAGTTGCTCGCTGAAAAGCACGTCGTTCCGATGAAAGCCGACTGGACGAACGCGAACCCGGAAATCACAGCCGCCCTCAAAAGCTTCGGAAGAGTCGGAGTCCCGTTCTACGTCATCTATCCGGCCGGAAATCCCTCCTCACCGATCGTGCTTCCGGAACTCCTCACCGAAACCATCCTGACCGACGCCTTGAAAAAACTTCCCTGAAAAGTTTTTGAGCATTGCGATCGCGACACTCGAAACCTTTTTCAATCCTCGAGTTCTCCGGGATCGTCCGGCCGGAGCGGAGGTTCGTGTCGTCGCGCACCGCCCCAGAGAATGATCCCCACTCCCGCGAGGATCATCGCCATGCTGGCAAATGTGCGCACGGTGACCGATTCCCCAAGGACAAGCCACCCAGCGGTCACCGCCACGGCGGGCGAAACGTAGAATTTTGTCGTAACGAGGGCGGCGGGAAGATGCCGGAGCAGCCAGTTCAGGGCCGAAAAAGCCGCGATCGAATGCACGAAGAGCAGGAAGAAAAATGCGGTGATCACAGGGCGAGTGAAATCCGACACCGATATCGAGGAAAGCTCCCCCATCGCGAGTCCGGTCACCAGCAGGTAAACCCCGCCCACGACCATCTGCCATGCGACGCCGGTGGTCACGGACTCCGACGGAGGATGGTGGCGGACAAAAATCGTTCCGATCGCAAACAGAACCGCGGACAGCACAAGCAAACCCGTTCCGAGCGGGTGGGCATTCCTTGCGGAAAAATCCAATTGTGGGGCGACCATCACCGCAACTCCTCCCGCACCCAGCAGGAGTCCGAAAACCATGCGCGTGTTCACCCTCTCCCCTCCGGGTCGTATGGACTCGAATACCGCCACCCAAAGCGGAACGGATGCCTTGATGATGGCGGCCATCCCGGATGCCACCCCGAGTTTTTCACCGGCAGTGACCAGACCGACTCCCCCGACGAACAAAAAGAAGCTGGAGACCATCGCCCGGCGGAAGCCGGAGGCGGACAAGGCCGCGGGCTGCCTGCGCACGACAATCCAGCCCATGATGATGACCCCGGCCAGAAAGATGTGCGATCCGGCAAAGAGAAACGGCGGCAGCGTCTCGACCCCGACCTTCACTGCCAGGAAATTGAGCCCGTATCCGAGATAGACGATGGCAAACGCCAGAACGATTTTTCCAACAGGAGGAAGAGGGCCCGACCGGACCGGAGCGGCATCACTGGAAACAAACATCCCAGATTCCCCTCTCATGCCGGGACCGATGGGGAAAGAGAAATCGACTTCGAGGGATCGGAATGTAACAATTCCGTCATAAGCTTGCCTGATCGGCAGATCATGCGAGAATAAGGCTTGGAACCCAACCCACTATGGAAACCATCTCCCTCGCCGCCTACCTGGAAAAGAACCCGGATTCCAAACGGCTGAACAAGCGCGTCGCCCGTGCGCTCAAGACCTACCTCCACTCGGAGAAGGATCTGGCCCACGCTGCGGAAGACATCGCCCACGCCAAGGAGGACTGCGCCTTCGCCATCCAGGCTGCCGAACACCTCATCGAAGACTGCCGCGGGATTCTCACGGAATGGGGGCTTCCAGAAAAGCAGGACACCACCAGCGAGCCCGCCAGCGACGAAACCGGGCCTTGCTGCGGCGAAGAATGCGAAGAGTGCGACTGTGAAAAGGGAGAGTCGGAAGCTTCGGATGAAGTGGAAAAACATCTCCGCCACGCCGCCAAAGACATCGGACACGCCCTCGCAGATGCGGAATCCGCATTGCAGGATCTGAGCAAAATCGACAGCCTTCTTTTCGACATCATCGAAATCGCCGAAGAGGATGGCTTCGCCATCGATTTTGCGGAGACCAAGACCTGGCTGCTTCAGAAAGCCAGGGAAACCATGCTGACCAGGCAGCCCGTCCAGAACCCTCCGGAAACCTGATTTCAGGAAGCCCTGCGGACAGCGCGGAAGTCCTCAAAAACTTTCACGGCTTCGCTTCGGGGGAATCTCAGATCCTGGTCTTCGAGTTCGAGGCGCTCGGAACGTTCCTCCAGGTCAATGCGGACTTTTCCCTGCATCAGCAACGGAATGACGAGTCCGTAAATCTCATCCTGCTCGTAGCCAGCCTTGAAAAGCTCATCCAATTTTCCGGCAAGCGTCACCGTTGTCTCCGGTTCGGGAACGGTCTTTCCCGGCAGGGTCTTTCTCTGCCGGAGATTGATCTGGGCTGGTGATGTCGGGGAGAGCATCACCGGCAATCTACGACATCCGCCCCGCCCTGCAATCCAGAAAAACCGTTCAGTCAGAAACCTCCGGCAATGCCGGAGGCTTGAGATAGCGTGAACCGCTCAAAGAGCCGTCAGGTTCATTTGCTCGAACCGCTGATCTTCCTTCTCCTGCTCCTGGATGCGACTCACGGGGACTCCCGGAGTTGTCAAACTCTGGAGCCCTCCGGCTGAGCCGGATGGTTTCCTCTTGAACTAATCGTGGATAACCTCAATTTCTGAAAAACGCCGAAATGTCATCCCTCTCAATCAAACGAACTCTCGCCCTCTTCGTCACACTGGCGCTTTTGCCGATCTGCGTTTCCGCGGAATCTTCGCCAGGCAAGTTTGTTGGGCTGAAAAACGATCACGGCATCTGGTGGTTGACCGCCCCGGATGGCAAACTGTTTCTTTCGATCGGAGTCAACCATGCCGAGCCGGCCTATTGGCGTGCTCAAGGGGACGGCCAGTTCGTGTTGAAAACATACGGCCCGGAGTTGATTTTGCCGGACGGCGAAATCAATAATGACTCCCCCGCTGCGAAAGAATGGGCGAACCGCGTTGCGAAAAACCTGAAGTCATGGGGTTTCAATACGCTCGGCATGCACACCCCGCAGGTGAGCTGTCTGCATTCGTTCGAAGATCTTTACTTTGTTGTGAATTTGAAAATCCCAATTTCATGGGGATGGAACATGAAACGCCGGGATATGCATCAGGCGTTCAAGCGCAATCCGGTTGATGTCTTCAGCGAGGAATTCGCGGCGACAGTCGACGCCAATGCGAAAGAGGTTGTCACTGCGTATGCCAACAACCCGCGGGTTTTAGGATACGCTTATACCGACGGTCCGCCATGGGCCGTCGATACGGATAACACGGGCGAAAAAATGATGAGCGACGCAGAGAAGATCATCCACCCGTGGGTTCTCTCACTCATGAACCGTCCGGCGGGTGCAAAAGGGAAGCAGGCATGGATCACGCTGCTGCAGCAACGCTATGTCTCGCCCGGAGACGCAGGCCGGACCTATGCTTTGACGGCTTCGTCATGGAATGATCTGGCGTCGAAAACAGACTGGTCATCGATTGCTGATGCTGAAAAGGCCAGGGAAGACAGCAAGGCCTTTTTGCATACAATAATCCGGCAGTGGTATTCTCTACGGAAGGATGCCATACGCAGATACGATCCCAACCACTTGATCCTCGGTGACAAGCTCAATGTGAACCGGGATTCGCGGGACATGGAAGAAATGAGCGAGGTATTGCGGATCATGAAGGATTACGTGGACCTGACCTACATGCAGTATTACGCCCCGTTTTCCGAACAGAAACCCGTGCTGGAACGGATCTACGCGGAGACGCAAAAGCCTCTTCTGAATGGCGACACGACCTATTTCAGGAATGACGAGCAGAAAAAGAGCGATGAGTTTTACAAGGCACTGGGCGAAACCTATACCAGCGAACTCACGGCTCTTTTTTCTCTTCCCTATTATGTCGGGTTTCATCATTGCGGATACATACGCGGGTTCTGTCTGCCGTATCAGAATGCCGTGAAAACAGGCAAGAAGGCCGAAATTGCGCGATATGAAAAAATCAAATACCGGCCGGGCTTCATCAGCGAATTTGAAGAGCCCATCGAGCCGTTGCTTACACCTCTTATTCAGGCGATCTCAAGCTGCCCGAAAGTGCATCGTGAAGCGAAGGCTGCAATATCCGCCCCATAAGTTTTCATTCCATCTCTTATATAAGCAACTGTAAATCAGCATAAGCCGGCGTGGCGAAATGGCAGACGCAAGGGACTTAAAATCCCTTATCCCGAAAGGGGTGTGCGGGTTCGAGTCCCGCCGCCGGCACTTTATCATCGGGGAATTTTTGGGACTAGACCACCCGGACAATTCTGGCAGTCGGGGTCCTTGTTCGGTCGCCAAGCCGAAATCCGCGTAATTGCGATCCGAGCGGTGACTCGGGGGTGATGACCGTGATCGTTGTTCTTTGATGCTGGATCTCGGTTCCACCGCCGGAGAGCGCGAGGAAAAACCATTCCCGTGCGCCGGGAAACTCGAGTTGGACCAACGCCCCGAGGTCTATTGGATCGTCTCCGGTGAATGTGCGCAGGGGCATCATCTCGATTTCAGCAATGGCCTCAGCGGCGGCGAGCGCCTGCTTTGCCAGACCATCGGCAAGGTAGTTTTCCTCAATGGCGAGCGTGTCGTATTTTCCCTCGGCTTTGCTCTCGGCATCGTTGCCTCCCTCCCGCGTGATCTTCGAGACACGGCTGCGTGATTCGAACTCCTCCCGGAGCTTTTCAAGAATGCCAGCGACGATTTCCGATTTGTTCATGAGTGACTCTTGTCAATAGACCAGTGGGATGAACCGGCGGGTGCGGGTTTCGTATTCGCGATAGCCTGGAAACCGCTGACGGAGGAAGTATTCCTCCCGGCAGGATTTCGCGTGGAAGAATGGGATCAATGCCGCCGCCATCACTGCGGCAGGCCAACTCAGCCAGACAAGAGTCCATCCAAATCCGGCCAGGATCACGGAGGTGTAGAGCGGGTGGCGGATCTTCGCGTAGATCCCGTGCTGAATCAGTTCGCCGTAGGCGACTGGTTTGGGGAGCGGGGTGAGGTTTCGTCCGAGCGCCCTTGCACTCGTGACGGCAACCGCCGCGGCCGCGACAAGAACAAGTGCTCCGGTCCATCTCCAGGCCGCCGGGCCCGCGCCGGGATACCTCAGCGCAAGCACGAGCAAGACTGAAAAGAGCAGAAACTGACCGGCAACCCAGGCTCCTCCGCGGTCAAGAAATCGCTTCATCAGTTGGCTAATTCCAGAGCGGATTGATCCGCGTGCCGTCCGGATTGATCCCGAAGCTCCGGAGAACCTTCCGCGCCACCTCGACTTCGATATCCATCGGAGGGGTTGAGGGTAGGATTCCTGCGAACCGGCCCTGCATGTCTGTTGCGCTGATTCCCTGGTCTTCTCCCAGAGCAAAAAACTTCCCATCCTTGCCGCGCTGGATTTCGTGTATGGCCAGATATCCGTGGCCGGGGATCTCTGCGCTCAGGCTGACGACCTCAACCCGGTCCGGCGCGGTGGTTGGGCGGATGTCGGTGTCGATGGATCCACCGGGAGGGGCGATCCGTGCCCAGGCTTCAAGGATCAGGACGACCGCCGTGGAGCGGTTGGCCCGCGCCAGCAACCGGCAGGCCCCGGCAAAGTCATCCTTCACCTGAGGGTGCGTCGTACTGGTCGCGGAATGGAGAATCATCCCGTCATCCGAAAAGGCCAGCATCATGGGAGGCACCTGTCCATTGTCCCGGAGAAATCCCTCGGCGACGGCCCGGGCGGCGGCGAGGAGTTGCTGGATCTTTTCAGGCTGTGGCGTTGAGGAGCGTCGCATGGAGAAGATTGACTACGGCATCCTCCAGATCCAAATCCGTGGAACCGGCTTCGGTCTTCGGAGGAAATGTCGCAAATTAGCAAGGAGGACTTTCAGTCGTGACTGCAGGTGGGCGATCCCCCGGGAAAAACGAGGTTGTCGCGGAGTTGGACCTTGTCCCGCTCGTGGAGGAATGCCAGGAGTTCTGGAAGGGACATGTTCTCCGCCGAGCAGGTGAAGAACCGTGTGTCGGTCCCGAATTCCTGCGCCGCGATGTCGGCGAGTGTCTCCGGCGCGATGCCTTCCGGGTATTTTGCGACGAGGGCCATGATTTCGTGTCCGTGAATTTGTTCGGTGGTCATATCGGCAACTTATTCGACAGCACTCCATCGCACAAGCCGCAGTGATGGAAATCAACGTGCTTCCGGTTAATATCTCCACTTTTGCGACTGTTGAGGTTGCACAGGGTGGATTCATGCAGCCATAACAAGTCCGTTCCACTATTCCATTTCCGACGATGTCACCGAAACAACTGAAATCAGCCGAGATATTTAAAAAGGCCCGCTGGATCTGGCCGGACAACCACGGGTGGGACCTCCACAACAGCTACGCGTTGTTCAGAAAGAAATTCCGGCTGGAAAACGTTCCCGTGCGGGCCTTGCTGGCGATCACGGCCGACCAGTCGTATCAGCTGTATCTGAACGGAAGGTATGTGTGCCGGGGCCCGGCGAGGGGATTTCAGAAAAGCTGGCCGTATGACGAAGTGGATGTTTCTTCGTATCTCCGCAAGGGCCGGAATGTTCTCGCTGTGCGGGCGCACCATCCGGGATTCAGTAATTTCCAATATGTGACGCAGGGATGGGCGGGACTGCTGGTGGCCGCAAAGTGGGGGAAAACGGAAATCTTTTCGGACAAGAGCTGGAGGTGCCGCCGCCAGACTGGCCTTCGTCGCGATACGGTTCCGGTGAGCCTCCAACTGTTCTGTCAGGAGCATATTGATCTTCGCGAGGAGCCGCCCGACTGGATGGAGCCGGGATTCGATGATTCCGGCTGGACGTCGCCCGCTGTCGAACATCCCTGGAACGGCATGCCCTGGTATGAACTCGAACCGAGGGGGATCCCCATGCTGGAGGAAAAGGAGGTTGCTCCTGTCCGCTGCCTGGGAACTGCCGAGGGCCGGTGCAGGGCGGGATATCTCGACACCCGGGATATCACCCGAATCAGGCATGCGGAGGGTCTGACCCACCGGATGGAGGACATTTCCGTCGGGTCAGTCGCCGTGCTGCCCACTGGAAAAAAGCGGTTCCGCAGCTACCTCATCGATTTTGGCTGGACCGTGGTCGGAAGCGTGGGGTTCGAGATCGCCGGAGCGAAGGGAGGAGAAATAGTGGACACCCTGCATGTCGAGACGATCGATCCCGATACTCTGGAGCCGCACTTTATTCCGGACAGGCATTGTCGTATGGCATTTGGCCACCGCCTGATTTGCCGGCCCGGAGACCAGACGCATGTGTTTTATCATGCTTTCGGTTTTCGATTCATGGTGCTCACCGTCCGCGACAACGAAGCGGATCTGGTGATCCGGCCGTTTTTACGAACGACGCTTTACCCGCTCGCAAAGAAAGGCGGCTTCCAGAGTTCGGATGCCGCCCTGCAGCGCATCTGGGAAACCTGCGCATGGACCCAGCGCGTATGCAGTCTGGATGCCTATATCGATACTCCCTGGCGCGAGCAGGCCCAGTGGTGGGGTGATGCCCGCGTGCAGGCGAAAAACACCTTTTTCTACTCGGGTGACACCCGCCTGTTCCGGCGCGGGATCGCGCAGATCGCCGGGCAATCTCTCCAGAACGGCCTGACCTACGGACACGCGCCGACCATGGCACACAGTTGCATCCTTCCGGATTTCACTCTGATCTGGTTCATCACCATCTGGGACTACTACTGGCAGACAGGTTCTCTGGAGCCTTTCGAGGCCCATCAGCGCACGATTCTCGAGGCACTGAAATATTTCAAAGACAAGACAGATTCCAAGACAGGACTTGTCAGCTATGACGAGCGCTACTGGCTGTTTCTGGATTGGACCGGGCTTCCAAAAGAAGGGAGCTCCACGATCTACAATCTGTGGCTCCTGATTGCGCTCGAACGGATGGCGGAGATGTATCGCAAGGCGCGAATGCCGGCGGAAGCCCGCTCGCTCACGGCCTGGGCGGGTCGCCTCCGCAAAGCCCTCTCAAAGCTTGTTCGCCGCGACGGTCTTCTCTGCGACGGTCTGACAGCCACGGGCAAACTGATCAAGACGACATCCATCCATGCCCAGACGCTGGCGATCCTTGCCGGATTCGAACCACAGCACGACGCCGCGAGAGTGGAAAATGTCCTTCTGCCGTTCATCCGACAGCAGCATGTGCCGGAAATCTACCCGTCGTGCTACTGGATCACCTATGTTTTTGAAGTGCTGACCGCGCGAGGCCACAGTGCAGAGGTTCTGGAATTTATCCGGGACAAATGGACCCCGATGTCGGAGCACGGCACGACATGGGAGGTCTTCAATCCGCGCCTTGGCGACGAAAGTTTTTCCCATGCATGGTCGGCTCACCCGCTGTATCACCTGATGCAGACCGTTGGCGGCATCCGACAGACGGCTCCCGCTTGGGACAAAATCCTTTTCCAGCCCACATTTGAAGGCGACAGGGCAGAGACGATCGTCCCGACTCCCCACGGTCCGATTCGTGGCGCTTGGGAGCGAACGGCTGCGGAGATCAAAGTCCGCCTCGACCTGCCCAAAGGCATCACCGCAAAAGTCATCCTGTCGGGACAGCGTCTTCGGACAGTGAAAGGCCGGTCTTCATGGCGGGTGGCTTTGTGAGGAGAGTGAACGGAGAAAAACCAGAAATGATACCAACTCCTTCTGTCCCGATGGTATCTCGCTCCGTGATCACCGTGTCCATGGTGAGCTAACTTGAAGCGGGCGCTTTCCGCGGATCTGCTTCCTCGATCCGCCCGGTGATTTCGAGGGCGATGTCGAGGGCGTCCGCAGCGGCCTGTCCGGTGACGCGCGGTTTGAGGCCCTCGCGGGCGCAGCGGACAAATGATTCCAACTCGATCTTCAGCGGTTCGCCCTGTTCGACCTCGACCGGTTCGCGGACAATCCGGCGTCCGCTGAAGTCGGTGACGATCTTTGAATCGGTCGCGAGTCCGATGAGTTTCCCGATGCCGGAGGTTTCCTTCTCGTCGTCCCGTGCAAGGCGCAGGAGGTAGCCCGACTGGTTTTTGTAATCGAGCGAGAGGTAGGCATTTTCCTGGAAGACGCGGATTTTGCGCACGCGGTCCTGGCTGATCCGGCTGGCGGTGAGGTTGGCGACGCATCCGTTTTCGAAGCGGAACCGGACGTTCGCAATGTCCTCGCCGCGTCCAAGGACCGAGATTCCGACCGGGTCCATCGAGGAGATCGGAGAGCGGACGAGGTGCAGGATGATTTCGATGTCGTGGATCATCAGGTCGAGCACAACCCCGATGTCGGTGCTGCGGTTGGGGTAGGGGGAAAGCCGGGTGACCTCGAGGAAGCGTGGGTTCTGAAGCTGCGCCTCGAGCGCATGGAGAACCGGGTTGAACCGCTCGACATGGCCGACCTGAAGCACGCAGGAATTCGCGGAGGCGAGCCCGGCCAATTCCCTTGCATGCGCCGGGGTGTCGGCGATCGGTTTTTCGATGAGCAGGTGCTTTCCCCGGGCAAGGAGTGTTTTACCAATGTCGTAATGAGTAACGGTGGGCGTGCAGATCGTTGCAGCATCGACCAGGGAGGAAAATTCCTCCAGCGAAGTCGCCGCCTTCGTGAGATACTTGGAGGCGACGGCGGCGGCCGTTGCAGGATCGGAGTCGTAAACGGCGGCCAGCTTTGAACCCTCCATCTCGCTGTAGATCCGGGCGTGGTTGATGCCCATGTGTCCGACCCCTACGACTCCCGTGCGAATGGTTTTCATAATCCGTATATTGAAATGGAATGTGCTGCTGCCGCTTGCGTGACGCGAGTGCGGTCGAGCAGCAGGGTGGCCCCCGCCTCCACGCCGACGGCATGGATTTTTGCTACTGCCGCGGTTTCAAGCGTTTTGGTCCCCACGACCGGCACGTCGAACCGCATGTCCTGTCCGGGTTTTGAGACCTTGATCATGCAGGCTCCTCCGCGGCCGAGTTCTCCCCCCCGGCGGATCGCCTCGTTGGTTCCCTCGAACGCCTCGACAGCAAGCACGGTCCCGTTTTTCACGATGACGGTCTGTCCGATATCGAGGCGGCTGGTTTCCTTGGCAATCCGGAATCCGAATTCGAGATCGGCAACATGCCGAGCCTTGAGCTTCGGTCCGGCAAGGTGGCCTTTTCCTGCCATGTGGTCATCAAGAAATTCGATTGCGGGAAGGAGGTGGACGCCGGCGGCGGCAAGCTCGGATGCGACCGCTCCGAACAAGGTTTCCGCGTTCCGTTCCTTCAAGCGGGCGAGCAGGACCAGCGCACGGAGGTCCGGGCGGAGATTGAAAAGGTTGCCCGGTGCGATCTGCCCTGCCATGAGAGCGTCCCTCGCCCCGGATTTCTTCGCGGCTCCAATCAATTTGCCAAGCTGACCGACCTTCATCCAATGGACCTCATCGGCCAGGGCGGCGATCTCCGGCGGGGTTTCGTTCTCGAAGGCGGCGAGCACAATCCGGCTCACTCCGGCCGCGCGGGCGGATTCGATGACAAGGCGGGGATAGTCGCCGCTGCCGGAAATCAGAAAAAGCGATTCGATGGACTTCAAGGCGGACCATCATTAACGGGAAGCGGATTTTCTGACAAGCGTTGCGAGGGAGACGCTTTGTCTTGCCCCTGCCGGAAGGATCGTTTGTTTTCAGCAACCTGTGCCATGACATCGCTCCAACGCAAACTCCGGAACGCGGTCCAGCCGGGCCGGTCGGAATCCCCCTCGCGGTTTTTCAAGACCGGCCCCGGTCAATATGGGGAAGGGGACAAATTTCTGGGCGTCCGGGTGCCGGACATCCGTGCTGTCGCAAATCTCGATGACGGCGGATCGGAGGTTTCGCGCCTTTTGGAGTCGCCCTGGCATGAGGAGAGGCTGCTGGCTTTGCTGATTCTGGTGCGGAGATACGAGCGTGGGGATATCCGCACCAAAAAGCGGATCTTTGATTTTTATCTCTCGAACACCCGGTGGATCAACAACTGGGATCTTGTGGACGTCTCCGCCTACAAGATTGTCGGCGCATGGCTTCTGGCCCGCCCGCGTCCGGTCCTGCACCGGATGGCCCGCTCCGGCAGTCTTTGGGAAAGGAGGATATCCATCGTCTCGACGTATGCGTTTATCCGGAATGGGGACTTGGAGGAAACGTTTGCCTTGGCCAAATTGCTGCTGCGGGATCCGGAGGATTTGATGCACAAGGCGTGCGGTTGGATGTTGCGCGAAGCCGGCAAGCGCGACACGGCTGCGCTCGAGGTTTTTTTGAAGTGTCATGTCCGGCGTATGCCGCGGACGATGCTGCGCTACGCGATCGAGAGGTTTCCCGAAGCACGCCGACGGCAATATTTGTCGATGTAAGCTGCGGGCATTGTCCGTGACCTGTCTGTCGTTCTTTATCCTCCTCGCCTCCAGAAAACGGCCGCCTTTGGAGGCGGAGCAGGGCGCGCCTTTCGATTTTTAAGTTGGCACGAGGATTGCTTATGATGTTTTGCGAGTCCTTTGGCTCGTCCAACAAAACACATAAATCCATGTTCAGAACCAAACCAATACTGGCGACTCTGGCTGCTGCGCTCCTTGCAGCCGGGTCGATTGCCACCCCGAACCTGGCGTTTGCGCAAGACGCCACCACCCCGGTTGTTGCCCAAGCGCCTGCTGCTGCTCCCGCAGCTGCGGAGCCGACCCTGGAGGCTCGTATTGCGGGCCTTGAGGCTTACATCAACAACGTTGATCCAGCCGGCAGCAAGATCACCGGTGTTCCCGGTCCCGGCCATTCGGCCTGGATGATGACGTCCGCCGCCCTGGTGCTTTTCATGACGCTTCCCGGCCTTGCGCTGTTCTACGGCGGTTTGGTCCGCGAGAAGAATGTGCTCTCCGTGCTGGCCATGTGCATTGGCATCGCCGGCATGGTGACGATCATGTGGTGGGCGGTTGGATACAGCCTTGTGTTTGGAACGAACTTCGGCAGCCCGTTTCTGGGAGGATCCGAGTTCTTCTTCCTGAACGGCGTGACATCCGCGCCGAACACGAACTACGCCTACTGGGTGCCGCAGAACGTTTTCTGCATCTACCAGCTGACGTTCGCGATCATCACTCCGGCCCTGATCTTCGGAGCCACGGCGGAGCGGTTCAAATTCATCCCGCTGATGGTTTTCACCTTCCTGTGGATGTTTGTCGTTTACTTCCCGCTGGCCCACATGGTCTGGGGTGCTTCCGGCCTGATGAACGGCGTCTGGAATGCCGACGCGAAAATTCCTGCGATCGATTTCGCGGGTGGCACGGTGGTGCATATGTCCTCGGGATGGACCGCGCTGATCGTCTGCATGATTCTCGGCAAGCGTCTCGGCTTTGGCAAGGAGCCGATGCCTCCGCACAGCATGGTGCTCTGTATGGTTGGCACCGGCATGCTCTGGGTCGGATGGTATGGATTTAATGCGGGCAGCGCCCTCGCCGCCGACGGTGTGGCCGCCAACGCCTTCCTCACCACCACACTCGCCACGGGTGTCGCCTCCTTCGTGTGGGCACTTGCGGAACTCATCTTCAAGGGGAAGCCCAGTATCCTCGGTTTCTGCTCCGGCGCGGTGGCCGGCTTGGTCGTGGTGACCCCGGCTTGCGGATTCATCAATGCGACTGGGGCCGTGATCATCGGCGTGCTGGCCGGCCTGGTGCCGTTCCTCGCGGTGACCTATCTCAAGAAGATGCTCGGCTACGACGACGCTCTGGACACGTTCGGTGTGCATGCTGTCGGAGGCACGATGGGTGCATTCCTGACCGGCGTCCTGGTGGACCCTGCAGTGAACTCAAACCTTGTCAGCGACGCCTATGCCGCCAAGAACGGACTCAAGGCTGCTATCGAAGGGCACTCCCTCTGGCTGGTCCAGCTTGAGGCGATCGGGATCACTCTCGTGCTGGCCATCGTCGGCGCGACCGTCCTCGGTTTCGTCGTGAAGTTCGCCATGGGTCTCCGGCCTTCTCAGGAAGACGAGTCCGCCGGACTCGATATCACCGATCACGGCGAAGAAGGCTACATTCTGAACAAGTAAACGAAGTCTAGAAAACCAAACTTATGAAAAAAGTCGAAGCCATCATCAAGCCGTTCAAGCTGGAAGAAGTCAAAGACGCGCTCGCCGACCTCGGGATCGAGGGAATGACGGTGAGCGAGGTCAAGGGGTTCGGACGGCAGAAGGGCCACACGGAGATCTACCGCGGCAGCGAATACACGGTGGATTTCCTGCCGAAGATAAAAATCGAGGTCGTTCTCACGGACTCCTCACTGGAGGGCGCGCTCGCCGCGATCGTGAAGGCCGCCAAGACCGGCAAGATCGGGGACGGAAAGGTCTTCGTCTCCCCGGTTGAGGAGGCGATCCGGATCCGCACCGACGAGACCGGCGAGAAGGCGGTGTAACAAATCCAAAGGGCCAAAGGGGGAAAATGCAGGGC